>CAZQDA010000084.1:0-11975 GCA_964592155.1 uncultured Christensenella sp. | reverse complement strand
GATCGCAGATGAGCAGCATCTGATCTGTAAAGATTCTCTCTTTATCATCCAGCGTCTTCATCTTTTCGCCGTTGTTTGCGCGGCGCACAATGATACCGTTCCCACGGATTTGCTCCGCGTCAAACGCGTGCATGGGCTGCCCTGTTTCGAGCATCACAAAATTCGTAATATCCACAATGTTATTGATGGAACGAATGCCCGCCTCGCGCAGCCGCAGACGCATCCACTCGGGCGACGGTCCTATTTTCACATCCGTCACCGCTGCGGCAATATAGCGTGTACACAGGTCCTGATCGCGCACCTTGACGCTGACCAGATCCTCCGTCCTTTGCTCACCCTCTTCATACTTGATCGCGGGCAATTCAAACGCCGCCTCATCCGCGGCAGCGGCCTCGCGCGCCGTGCCAATCATGGAAAGGCAATCAGGACGGTTCGCCCCTACCTCAAAATCGATTACCGCGCCGCGCAGGCAGAGCAGCTCGCGGATATCCATTCCGACCTGCGGCTCTCCTTTCAGGATCATGATTCCATCCACGCCCGCGCCCGGATAATCCTCTTCTTTCAGGTTCAGCTCCCCGCCCGAGCAAAGCATGCCGAACGATTCCACGCCGCGCAGCTTGCCCTTTTTGATGGGACCTGCCGGAAGCATGGACGGCGCTTTTGCCACAGGAATATACGCACCCTCAAACACATTATCCGCACCCGTCACAATCTGCACAGGCGCCTGCTCCCCTACATCGATCATGCAAATCTGCAGTTTATCCGCGTCAGGATGTTTTTCGAGTTTTTCGATCTTTCCCACCACGACATTTTCAATATCTTCCCCCAGCAGCACAATTTCTTCCACGCCGTTTCCGGTCATGACCATCTTGTTTGCCAGTGTTTTTACATCTGATTTCACTTTTGCGTAATCGCAAATCCATCTATATGGTGCCAGCATTTCTTTTGCCCTCCCTTAAACAAATTGGCGCAAGAAACGCGCGTCATTTTCATAAAGCAAACGGATATCCGTGATTCCGTATTTGGTGTTCGCGAGGCGGTCTATCCCCATCCCAAACGCAAAACCGGAATATTCATTTGAATCGATTCCGCAGTTTTCCAAAACCACCGGATTCACAAGCCCACAGCCGAGCACCTCGATCATGCCCGCGCCCTTGCACGCGCCGCAGCCCTTGCCGCCGCACACCGTACAAGTAACGTCCACCTCCGCCGACGGCTCTGTAAACGGAAAAAAGCCGGGGCGGAATTTGGTTTTCACATGTTCCCCATAAAAATTGCGGAGAAACGTATTAATGGTTCCCTTCAGATCAGAAAAATGAATGTTTTTGCCCACGACAAGCCCCTCCATCTGCATAAATACAGGGGAATGCGTCGCGTCCACATCATCTGTGCGGAATACGCGGCCCGGACACACCATGCGGATGGGCGGCTTTTCTTTGAGCATTGTGCGCACTTGAACAGGAGAGGTATGCGTGCGCAGCACAACGTCCTCACTCACGTAAAAAGTATCCTGCATATCGCGCGCCGGATGGTTTTTGGGAATATTCAGCAATTCAAAATTGTATTCGTCCAGCTCTATTTCCGGCCCTTCCGTTACGTCGAAACCCATGCTGAGAAAAATATCCCGCACCTCATGATATACCTGCGTCAGCGGATGCAACGCCCCTTGTTTTTGCGCTCTTCCGGGCAGGGTGATGTCAATGCGCTCTGTCTGCAGCTTTGCAGCGCTTTCTTTTTGTTCCAGCTCCTGCGCGGCCTGCGCAAGCGCCTCTTCCACGCTCTTTCTCGCCGCATTGACCGCCTGCCCAAAGGCCGGACGTTCTTCCGGTGCGATTGTCCCCATTTGCTTCATCAGCATGGTGATTTCGCCTTTTTTGCCCAAGTACTTCACACGGATGTCATTGAGCTCACCGCTTGTTTGCGCGCTGCCGATTTCCTTGCGCGCGTCGCTTACTATTTGCTCGCTTTCCATTCTTCTTTCCTTTCCAATCTCCAAAAAACTTATTTCAAATCTTTTCTGATATCATATAACATTATACCTGCGGCAACGCTTGCGTTCAAGCTTTCCGCCTGACCGTATATCCTGATCTTGTAAAGGATATCGGACAGCCCTTTTATTTCATCCGAAATTCCCCGCGCCTCGTTTCCAATCACAACGCAAACCTTTTGAAGCTTTTCTCTGATTTCCTCCGAACCATCCAGGCTGCCGGAAATCACTTTTAGGCCGTCTTCCCTCAGCAGGGAAAGTCTCTTTCTAAGATCGCATATTTCAATCGGGATATGAAACGCGCTCCCCATCGCGGCTCGCTGCGCCTTGGGACCATAAAAATCCGCGCTGTTTTCTGAAATGAAAATTCCATCCACTCCGGCGGCGTCCGCAGTGCGGATAATCGTACCCAGATTTTTGGGGTCGTTCACGTCATCCATCGCCACATAAAACGTTCCATTATAATCCGGTAGATTTTCCTGCTTTACAACGCATGCAATCTCTCTGGGGGGCGATTTGGTATCCGCAATTTGCTGTATTATTTCATATGGTACAGCAATAATCCGAATGCCATTTTTGTGTGCAAATCCCGCCATAGCGCTGTTTTTGTCGGATACGAGGATGCAGTCGATTTCTTGGCCGGACCGGATCGCCTCTTCGATGGTCTTTACGCCCTCAATGATATATTTCCCCTGCTCATCTCTTTCTTTTTTGCGTTTTAAGGATTTGAGCATCTTAATATAGTCGTTCTGATGGCTTGTAATTTCCTTCATTTTGATCTGCTCCTTTCGGATTCCTCATTTTCCAGACTTATAAGGTATAAAAAATGGGGATAGCGCCAGCTTAGCCTATCCCCAATAACCGTCATATTGCCGTGTTTATGCCTGAACCTTCTTTTTTGCCGTTTCAGCAAGCTGCTTGAATCCAGGTTTATCATTGACCGCCATATCAGCCAGCACTTTTCTGTTCAGATCGATCCCATTTTGCTTGAGGCCGTTCATAAACTGCGAGTAGCTGATGCCGTTTTGCCTTGCTTCCGCATTGATTCTTACGATCCACAGGCGGCGCATATCGCGCTTTTTGAGCTTTCTGCCTGTGTAAGCGTAGTTCATGGATTTCATGACCGCTTGTTTTGCGGATTTATATTGCTTGGATTTTGCTCCAAAATAACCTTTTGCAAGTTTAAAAATTCTTCTGCGTTTTTTATGTGAGCTCACTGCTCTTTTAATTCTAGCCATTTTTTAAAAACCTCCTCTTTCTATTCTCTTACTTGTACGGAATCAGAACTTTAATGTTCTTCTGCTCTGCCGCGCTGATATAAGTACCCTTGCGCAGATTCCTCTTCCGCTTAGAGGTTTTCTTATTCAAGATGTGGCTTTTGTAAGCTTTTGCTCTTTTTACTTTTCCTGATTTTGTGACGCTGAATCTTTTTGCCGCGCCTCTGTGTGTCTTCATCTTAGGCATCCTTACGCCCTCCTTCTGTATAAAAAACTTTATCTTATGATACGAATAGATTCTGCATTAAGCTTTTGGGGTCAGTATCATGAACATACTTCTGCCTTCCATCTTGGCATTCTTCTCAACCGCAGCGCAATCGCCGAGCATTTCCAGGAACAATTCCATTACTGCCCTGCCCTGATCCGTGTGCGCAAGCTGGCGGCCACGAAAACGAATGGAGATTTTGACTTTATCTCCCGCTTCCAAAAACTTTTTCACGTTTTTGGCCTTCACTTCCATGTCGTGCTTATCAATTGTGGCGGAAAGGCGCATCTCTTTTAAGGTAACAATTTTCTGATTTTTCTTAGCTTCTTTCTGCCGTTTATTCAGTTCAAAGCGGTATTTGCCGTAGTCCATAATTTTGCATACAGGCGGCTTTGCTTTTGGCGAAATATTGACAAGGTCAAGCCCCGCCTCATCCGCAAGCTTTTGCGCCTCCTGAGAAGACATAATTCCCATCTGCGCGCCATCCTCGGCTACCACTCTTACTTCCGGTTCTCTGATTTGTTCATTGATGAACGGTTCGTTTGCGATTGTTTTTCCCTCCCCTGTCGTCAGGCCCACCCCTTTGGGGCGCTTCGTCTTTCTCCCGCTTATACAAAAAAAGCGGATAGCATAGAGCTACCCGCAATAAAACACAATACTGTTATTCAACCTGCAAAACCATTGGCGGCAGGTGAGAAGCGGGTAAGCTTCTGCTTTGTTTTAACTCTGTAAGCATACCACACGGCTCTTGGCCGTGTCAAGCAAATCCTTCTCAGAAAATAACTTTATCGCGATCCTGCGCCGTCGCCAGCTCAAGAAACTCCTCCTGTGTCATGCTGCCGATCTCGCCCTCGCCGCGGCGGCGCACCGCAAACGTGCCTTCCTCAATTTCCTTTTCGCCCGCAACCAGCATGTAGGGAATCCGCTCGTTTCTTGCCTCGCGAATTTTATAACCAATTTTTTCCTGACGATCGTCCACCGTAACGCGCAATCCCGCGTCACGCAGACGTTTTGCGTATTCGTGGCAATATTGCGCGGCCGCCTGCGTAATGTTCATCAGACGGATTTCCTCACTCATCATCCACATGGGCAGCGCGCCCGCGTACTTTTCGATCAGCATGGCAAGCGTGCGCTCGTAGCAGCCGATGGAAGAGCGATGAATGATGTAGGGAGACTTTTTCTGCCCGTCGCTGTCCACATAGGTCATGCCAAAACGCTCCGCAAGCGCAAAATCGATCTGCACGGTGAACAGCGTATCTTCCTTGCCAAATACATTTTTGAACTGAATGTCGAGCTTAGGCCCGTAAAAAGCCGCTTCTCCATCCGCCTCATAATATTTCAGCTGCGTATGGTTGAGTATCTTGCGCATCGCGTCCTGCACGCGCTCCCATTCCTCTGCGTCTCCAATGTATTTTTCCCTGTTGTTCGGATCCCACTTGGAAAAGCGATAAGTTACGTCGTTTTCAATGCCCAGCACCTTCATGTTGTATTGAATGAGATCCAGCACGCTCATGAATTCCTCTTCCAGCTGTTCGGGCGTGCAAACGATATGCCCCTCAGCCAGCGTAAACTGGCGCACGCGGATCAGCCCGTGCATTTCGCCGGATGCTTCGTTACGGAACAGTGTCGACGTTTCGCCGTAACGGATGGGCAAATCCTTATACGAATGATGCTCCGCGTTATAAATCGTATACTGGAACGGGCAGGTCATCGGACGCAGCGCCAACACCTCGTCATCCTTTTCCTCGTCTCCCAGCACAAACATGCCGTCCTTGTAATGATCCCAATGCCCTGAGACTTTGTAAAGATCGCTCTTTGCCATGTAGGGCGTTTTGGTAAGCACATAGCCGCGCCGCGCCTCTTCATCCTCTACAAATCGCTGCAAAAGCTGAATTGTCTTGGCGCCCTTGGGCATCAGCAGCGGCAATCCCTGACCGACAATCGGGCTCGTCGTGAAATAATGAAGCTCCCGCCCAAGCCTGTTGTGGTCGCGCTCTTCCGCCTCCTTGAGCTTTTGCAGATGCTCATCAAGCTCCTTTTGGGACGGGAACGCCGTGCCGTAAATCCTGTGCAGCATTTTGTTTTTTTCGTTTCCGCGCCAGTAGGCGCCGGCTGTGCGCAAAAGTTTGGGAACTTTTACCTTGCCTGTGCTTACTACGTGCGGCCCCGCGCACAAATCCGTGAAGTCTCCCTGGGAATAAAAGCTGATCACCGCATCTTCCGGCAGGTCTTCAATGAGTTCAACCTTATAAAGCTCGCCCGCTTCTTTCATTTTTTCCAGAGCCTTATCTCTGGGCAGCGTATATTTTTCGAGCGGTATATTTTCCGCCACGATTTTCTTCATTTCCTTTTCAATCGCCGCGATGTCTTCATTCGCAAACGGCTTTTCCGTATCAAAATCATAATAAAACCCGCTGTCCGTTGCCGGACCGATCGCAAGCTTTGCATCCGGATAAAGGCGCTTTACTGCCTGCGCCATTACATGCGATGCCGTATGCCAAACTGCCTTTTTGCCTTCTTCATCATCGAATGTAAGGATTTCAAGGGTGGCGCCATCCGCGGGTGTTTCGGTGAGCTCTGTTACAACACCGTCAATCTTCGCCGCCAAAGCATTTTTGCCCAGTTTTTGATTTAACTCTTTTGCAATTTCAAGAGCCGTCATCCCGTCCTTAAATTCTCTTTCGCTGCCGTCAGCCAGTTTGATTTTCATTTTTTTCTTGTCCTCTTCTATTTTAGATTGTTTGCGGCTTTGCCGCGATTTCTTTATGATAAGCCCAAACGCGCTTTTTTGTCAATTTCGCCATTCCAGATTGACGCTGTTGTTCAGGTACAGGAAATAGATACTCTTTTCCTTGTTCCAGTCAGGATTATCCTTGATGATATTCGCCACCGTCTTTTTTAGCGCCTTGGTAAGCTCCGCGATCCCTTCATTATGCAGTAGCACAATATCCGCGTTGCGGCGGAACACATAGCCCATTTCGTTGATGAGGTCGGTCTTGATCTTCTGCGCCGTTTCCGTCGGGAATACCTCGTCAAGCCTGTTAAGCTCGGCGTTTGCAGTCAGCCGCCCTTTGTAATACCGGATAAACGTTTCAAGCGCGTCAACCCTGCTGCCACGCTCCAGCTCAAACAAAATCATACAGTAAAGATGCCAGTTAAAGTCCACGTTCATCAGCTTTTGAATGGTGACGCCCACCGTGTCAATGAACTGGTCGCCCGTGTTAAATTCGCGCTCCAGCTCCAAAGACTCCCGAAAGCTCATCTCCTCGCCCGCCATGGTGCCGGTGATGTAAAACATCTCTGTCATCACCCTGCCGTAGTCTTCCATCTGGGCGGCGTTGTTTACGATAAAAATATACTCGACAATGCTGTCACAGCTATCCTTAAACTGAACCACAAACCCCAAATCGTTTTTCATCTTGCGCGCGATGGTATCATGAATCAGCTTGGAAATGATATTTTCAATATTTTCCTTGCGGTAATGCAGCTTGGAGCTGTCGTCGCGCTTATAGCGCTTATAAAGATCGTGCAACTGATGGTCGACCAGATTAAGGTTTTCCTTGATGGAAACCATATTTTCAATCACCTGCTGCTCCACCATAAAGTAAGACGGATTCTTATAAATAATCCTGTGCTCGATTTCTCCCCAGAACATGTTGATCATGGACTTGATCTGGATTTCAAAATTCACACGAATTTCGTCCTCTTGTCCTTTGAAATCTTCATATCGCGCATCGATTTTATAAATATCGAAGCCATTTTTTTGCTTGACCGGCTGCTTTTCATTGAGCTTAAACCGCATTTTGGGGAATTTTTCGTTATAGTAAAAAATCTGGTCGTCCGTTTTATTAAACAGCTTAAGCATCAAGGAATACACATATTGCTCATCGTCGTTAAACTTGCACTCGATGCGGATTCCAATGATGTCCTGAATGTTGGCCACAATTTCCTCTTTTGTGGTGTGCAGGCGATAATAGCTGTTTCTCACAAGCTTTTCCCGCACGCTCTCCGGCTCTTTGACACGATAAGAAATATTGAGCGTAAATTCTGAATTTTTAACCACCACTTCTTCCAGCATATGCTTTAAGTCGTGCGCAATATTTTTATATTTATACTGGATATCCTGATAGTAATCTACAACTTCGTCCACATATTTGAAAATATCCATCTTTTCCCCCGCCTGTTATTTGACTTTTGTAAGACAATCCTTTAGTAAAACCACCTGCCGCCTGCTGTTCATCAGGTTGAGCATAATCCGCTGAAGGGTCTCCCCCACCTCGCCGGATACGACCACGCTGTCTTCCACATTTTCGAGCAGATCGCCAAACGCTTCATTTGCGGCGCTGTCCCCTTGCGGAACAAATATGTTATACCGGCTCACGGGCGTATTGACCGTTTTTTTGATCTCACTGTAAAACTCCTGCTCCAACGCTCCGGTTGCCACATACAGCACATTTTGCTCAGGATGCGCGTTGATGTCGCTGATTGTGCTTTTCAAAACCCGCCCGCTTCCTACGCTGCCGATATGAATGCGCGTCACCGGGCTCTTTTTGGTATATTCGTCCTTGAGCGAAGCCGCAAGCGAACGCTTGTGCATGCTTCTTAAGTAGATTGCCTCCAGCTTTTCCCGCTCGCGCGGCGCAATCACACCGCCTTTTAAATAAGCGCAAATATCCGCGTAGCGGATTCCCAGCTCATCTTCATCCGTCTGCGAAATTCCAAGCCCCGCGGCGGGCTGCTTGTCCATCACCGTCTGCGGCGCGCCATAAAGCGCGGACATCGCATAAATGTCATCCTTCACAAGCTCCTGCAGCGGATTAAAATCGCTGCCGCCGTCCCCATGCTTGGTGAAAAAGCCTGTGATCGATTCGGTCGCATGATCCGTTCCCGCCACGAGCATTCCTTTGGCAAGCGCATACTGGTACATCATCCGCAGACGCGGCTGCAAATTCCCCAGCGTATAAGCATCCTGCACAAAGCCTTGCGCGTCTTTCAGATCGCAGAGCGCGCCCGCGTAACCGCCCGCGATACTGACCGTATCACACACGGACTGCGGGTTCATTTTTAAAATCTGATCCGCGCACGCCCGCGCGTCGTCGATATCCGGCTGGTCGCCGTTCGGCAGCAACACAAGATACATCTTTTTCTGCTCCTGCGCACACGCCTGCGCGCACAACGCTCCGCATAAAAAGCTGTCAATGCCGCCGGAAATGCCCAGCACAACGCCCATCGCCCCTGACCCGCGCAAATATCGCCTGATAAAATCAACCGTCTGTTCCTTTTTTTCTGCAATATATTGCTCCTGCGTTTGCGTATCCCTCTTAAAATCAGGAGAAATATCATTTAAAATCTGTCTTTGCCTCATGACCCTTATCCTTTATATAATTCGTTCATCGCCGTCACTTCTTTTTTGAGCGCCTCCTTGAGCGACTGCGGACACAGCACCTTTGCCTCCGCGCCAAAGGAAAGCAGCCATCCTTTGAGATCGGGCGTCACCGCGGCTTTTTTCTCAAACAGTACGCCGTCCGGCCCGTCTGTCAGCTTGTCCGCCTTGTGCGCGTGATATTCCCTCACCAGTCTCGCGGCCTCTCCTGAGAACTTAACGTGAATGTCCTGTGCGTCCTCGCCGGCCAGTTTATCAAACCGCGTCTTGCGGTACTCCTCATAAAACCGCTGCGGAACCTCAAACCCGCTTTCCATGAGCTCCGCATCCTCGATGCGCGACACCCGCAAATCGCGAACCGCACCCCGCAGGTGGCAGTAACCGATCGTGTGCCAGCGCCCTTCGCGCACCTCGAGCACATAAGGGTCAAACACGCGTTCCAGCGTTTCTCCTGAGGAAAACGTGTGATAACGCAACCGAAGACTGCGCGCGGACTGCACCGCGTCCTGCACGGTTTCCAAAATCGCCTCGTCCGTCTTTTCCTCCGCCGTGATCTCCGGCACGATCTTAATCATCTTCTCGATATTCTGGGTTGCCGAGCGCGAAAGCTCCGGCATCTTCGCCAGAATGCGCTGTACAATTTTGAGCGCGTCCTTTGCCATTCCAAGGGACGGATAAGCATTTAGTATCTGCTCCATGAAGTGAAGTGAAATAATTTCAGACATGGAAAAATCCATATCTGAAAGCGCATATTTATCCGCCTTATAGAATGTTTTTCCGTCGTGCTCTTCTTCATATACGAAAAAATTCTGCGAAATGTAATCCATGTCGCGCGTCACCATACGGCGCGTCGCGTCAATATCTGCAATGCGCTTTAGGCTGTCTATGATCTCGCTGATCGTATATCCGCTTTTTCGCTGGGAAAGCAGCGATAGAATAAAAAGCTGCCGTTCCGTGGAGGTGGATTTATTGCTCATTTTTCCCATCCATCTTTCGCATGGTATGCTTATCGATCAAATATTTATTCATATCCGCATCCGTGTTAAGGCGCAGCGTATAGAATGCCATTTCCGCCACATATTCCAGCGCCACCGCATTATCCACCGCGTCCATAATGCTCGCCCCCCACATAAACGGTCCGTGGTTTTTGACCAGCACGGCAGGAGTTCCGAGCGGATTTTTAAGCGTAAAGGCCTCGGCAATGATTTTCCCTGTGTTTTTTTCATAATCCTGCGCGATCTCTTCCGGCTTCATCGTGCGCGTGACGGGAATATCGTATTTGAAGTAATCCGCGTGCGTGGTTCCAAGGTTTGGAATGCTTTTTCCAGCCTGCGCAAACACAGTCGCCCATTTGGAGTGCGTATGCGCCACGCTCTTAATTGCTGGAAACGCTTTATAAATCTCCAGATGCGTATAAAGATCCGAGGAGGGAGCGTGTATCCCCTCAATAATCCTGCCTTCCATATCGCACACAATCAGGTCGTCCGGCTTGATCTCCACGCACGCCCTGCGGCTTGGCTTGATGACAATGTGCCCCGTGCGCTCGTCCTTTGCCGAGATATTTCCCCACCGCAGTGTGACAAGGCCTTGCCGCGCAAGCTCCTGATTGGCTTTGTAAACTTCTATTTTAAGTCCTTCCAGCATTTCTTCTGTACCCTCTGTTTCGCAATCGCTTTTTTATTGCACGCATCCTGCGCGGTGCTTTGCCTGCTGCTGTAAACGGCGCGTATTTGCGTACCTATCTACATTTTACATCTTACAGGAATTTTTCACAAGTATTGCGTTGATTTTTACCTATAAATCATGTACTATGGGTTTGGGTCTTTATAATCCGCGCTACCAAAAGGTTTTCTAGGGCTTTTGCGCGGTAAAAATTCAATTCGGGGAAAGGGTTTGTTTTATGGAGAAAAAAGAAAACAAAGCGCTTCCGCTCATTGCGGGCGCCGTCATTCAGCTTTGCATCGGTATCATTTATATCTGGAGTATTTTTCAGCCTGCGGTGATGGAATATTATTCGTGGAGCGCGGATAACGCTTCCATTACATTTTCCATCATGCTTGCGACTTTTGTCCTTGGCATCGTGACCGGCGGGCGGCTCAACGATAAGAAAGGGCCGAGGCTCGTCGTGTTCTTAGGCGGTTTCATGTTTTGTGCCGGAATCTTCCTTTCTTCGTTTGTTCCGCAGAATATGCCCTGGCTCATCTATGTCTTCTATGGGGGCATGGCAGGCTTTGGCGTGGGCGCGGCCTATACGTCCACCATCTCCTGCGCGCAAAAATGGTTTATGGATAAAAAAGGATTTGCAACCGGCATCATCGTGTGTACGTTCGGCGCTTCCACCGTGGTATTCACGCCCGTGGCAAATACGCTCCTCAAAAGCGTGGGCGTATCCCAAACGTTCCTTACTCTATCCATCATCTTTTTGGCGGTAATCCTGATTTTTGGATGGTTTGTCAAAAACCCCTCCCAGAAATACATGGATCAATTCGCATTGCAGCTTCCTGATCTTTCCACACAAAAGCAGTTTACGCCCACTGAGGTTTTGCGGGCAAAACCTTATTATCTGATTTTATTTGGCATGATTTTGCTGACCCCTGCTTACTTCATCATCAATCCTTTATTAAAATCACTGGGAGAACTGCGCAACCTTACGGAAGCGGCTGCGCTTGCGGGCGTTATGGTAACGGGCATCGCCTCTGCCTCAGGCAGGCTCATTGCCCCATGGCTTTCCGACCGCATCGGACGGCGCAACGTCCTGTTTTTGCTGTACATTATCACGCTGGTCTGCGTCCTCATGCTGACCTTTGCGCAGAGCTATCTGTTTATCGTGCTGATCGCCTTCATCGCGTTTGCGTTCGGCGGAAGCGCGGGCGTATTCCCTGCGGTTACGGCGGATTATTTTGGCATCAAGAACAACGGTGTGAATTATGGTCTTGTGATGATCGGCTTCGCGATATCCGGTCTTCTGTTCCCTGCGGTCGCCAAAATCGTCAGCGTGGGCGGCGTTCCTTCCGCGTGGACCTTTATCATTCCCGGAGCCGCGTGCGTCGTGGGCATCCTTGTGACTGCAATGCTCAAAAAGGATCATCCAAAAAAAGTAAAAGCATAATCGTTATAGAATTT
>CAZQDA010000083.1:0-12020 GCA_964592155.1 uncultured Christensenella sp. | reverse complement strand
CACAAAAAAAGAGCCGCAAATTCAAGCGGTCTCTTCATTATGCTTCTGTTTGATTATGCAAGAGCCTCGTTCAAAACGTATTCCGCCTTGTCAAACCGGCCGTTTTCTTTGCCCTTTGCGTCCGGCAGGGAAAATTTTAAAACAGCGGACGCGCCGGGCGGTATCCCGTCCTCTTTTCTGCTCAGTTCCGCATATATAATCGTGGATCCCTCATATAGCTTTGCTGTAATGCTCAGCTTCCGGCAGGGCTTGTCGGAATTATTTTTCACCGAGAGGGAAAACTCTTTGTCCGTCTGGGAAGGCGTGATTTCCATCCGGTCCGAAATATCAGTATATTCATTTGCCGCCATAGATACCGCCGCCTTTGCGGATACTGCCGGCGGCAGCTCACCTTTTCCTTTTTCAATGGGAATCAATATTTCAGCTCCGGCTTTCATCTGATAAAAATCGTAACTTTGTTCCTGATCTGAAATCGTGATACATATCGTTGCTTTTGGAATCGTAACGTCATTATTGTTAACCGCCTGCACCATTACATTATTGCCACCGATCATAATGGTCTTGCACACGATATTATCCGCATATTTCTGCAGTGTATCGGTGATTATCTGGTTGTCATAGGTTGTCTCGCCGTTTTCAGAATTCATCGCTTCTTTGGGGACAATACCCTCCTCTACCAGCGCCTCCACCTCTGACCCGCTCATGCCTTCCGTGGGCTCCGGATCAACTGCGGCCTGTGTTTCTTGCGCGGCATCCTCTCCGTCCGCACCCTCCTGCGTCGGCGCAGTCTCCGTCTCATTTCCATCACTTTGCTTCTCCTCGCCCTGCTTTTGCGCAGCATCCAGCGAAGATTTGATGATTTCTATTTCGCCCGCATTCGGAAAAAAGCTACAGGCCGTGAAGCCAACCGCCGCCGCACATAAAACGGCGATTAGCAAAACCATTTTTTTCATGTATACTCCTCTTTATATCAATTGCATCTGCAAGCGATCTATCCTATGTTTTGCATTCCCTGCATTCCATTTAACCGCTGCGAAAACGTGGTTCCCCACATCACGAAAAACATTCTTTGTAATGCAATTATAACAGAAATATTTTTTTTATGCTAAAATAGAAGGTGATTTTACAAAATATTCACGATTTCGCGCGGAAAGGAAACAGTTATCATGGCATATCAAACAGTCATTTTCGACATGGACGGAACGTTGCTCGATACCCTGCAGGATCTTGCGGACGGCGTTAATCACATGCTCACGCAGTTTCATTACCCACCTCGCACCGTAAAGGAGGTCGGCAACTTTGTGGGCAACGGCGTGCAGCAGCTCATACGCCTTGCCGTTCCCAAGGATGCGGGCGATGAAAAGCTCGCGCAATGTCAAAGCGTATTCAAAGAATATTACGCGGCGCATATGAAAGATAAAACCCGCCCTTATGACGGCATTTTAGAGCTGCTGGCGGCGCTGCGCGCTGAACAGATCAAAACAGCCGTGCTGTCCAATAAATTCGACACGGCCGTTAAAAATCTCAATGAGGAATATTTCGCCGGACTGATTGGGCTGGCGGTGGGGGAAAGTTCCAGCGTGCGCAAAAAACCATCGCCGGACGGAATTTTCGCCATTTTGAAGGAACTGAACGCCTCGCCGGAAGAAACCCTGTATGTGGGCGATTCCGAGGTGGATGTGCAAACCGCAAAAAACGCCGGGCTTTTCTGCGTGGGTGTTACGTGGGGATTCCGCGAAAAAAACGTGCTCGAGCGCGAGGGCGCGGATGTGATCATTGACCGGCCCGAAGAGCTGCTTGCCATCGTGCGCGGCGCATAACCCCTTATTCGTCTTCGTGAAGCACAAACTTCCACACACACCGCGCGGTTGTATCCGTGCGGTCAGGCGCGCAGCTCACAGCTTGCGTCTCAAAACGCGGGTCGATTGTTTTTGCAAAATAGCCATATTCCACAATTCCTACCGGAGCGCAGGGAAAGTAGTCAAGTCCCTTTCGTTCCCGCGCGTCCTGCGTGCGGCATTTGCGCGCGCGATAATAGACGACGTTTCCATCGGCAATGATTTCAGGATCGTTCATAGATGCTTGAAACCGAAACTTAAGCGCCTGGCACAGGCCTTTCACGCCCGCATAATCCGGCAGTCCCAAAAACTCCTTGATGCGCCGCGCCTCAATCTGCGTGAACTGTTTCCACGCGTTTGCGTCGTGCTCGATCGCCTCGTCGATTCCACGCTTTTGTTCAATCGATAAGAACCAGCAGCCGTCGTGCGCAAGCCAGTTTTTGGCATACATCCTGACCAGCTCCAATAATTTTTCCCTGGGCAGGGATTCAATGTCCGTATACTCTGTCTCCTGCATCTTTTATCAGCCTTTCCATTTGTAATGCAAATTTTCTAATTCAGTGCCTTTAGCAAGAGCTTATACGCATTATCCATGGCATATTTGATCTTGCTTTCGGACGTCTCTTCCATACGGCAGCGCGCATGGATAAAGCTCATCAGCGCAGCCGCAAACACACTGTAGGTATATTCCTGATCCTCCTGCCTGACAATCAGCCCTTCTTTTGCGCCAAGCTCCGCAATCTGCAACGTTTTTTCAAAAATCATGTCCAGATACTCTTTTATGAAAGAGATATCCCCCTGAAAAAACTGTTTCATTTCCTTTCCGCCGACGTGAAAGAGAATCAGATGAAAATCCGAACTCTCGTTTGAGATGATTTCATGCACGCACCGCATAATGCGGTAACATTTTGCGCGGAAATCCTTTTCTTCGTTCATACGCCTGAAAACTTCGCCAAGCTCTGTCTCCACATTGTATAAAATCGTCTGCGCAATGATGTCCTCTTTGGTTTTAAAATAGTTATAAAGCGTTCCCTTGCCAATGCCCGCGGCCTGCGCGATATCTGATGTTTTGATATCGTGCAGGCTCATACCAGAGGACAAAAGCTCCATCAGAGCGCGCATAATGATTAATTCTTTTTCCTTATATTGCGGGGATATCGTCATTTTCATCCTCCTCAATCACAACCGGTTTCATAGGCTTTTTGTTGAGCCCGTCATACATGGCGGGTACAAAGAACAGCGTCATAAAAGTCGCGTATACAAGTCCGCCGATTGTGACGATCGCCATGGGCTGAAGCATTTCCGCGCCCTGCCCCATGCCGAGCGCCAGCGGAACAAGCCCCAAAACCGTCGTGAGCGCAGTCATGAGAATCGGGCGAATACGCGCTTTGCCCGCACGCAGCAGCGCCTCATGCTTTTCCACGCCCGAAAGCCGCAGCTGGTTCACATAATCTACAAACACAATGCCGTTATTCACCACGATTCCCGCAAGAATCAGGAATCCAAGCAATGCAATCATGCTCAGGTCCGAGCCGGTAAAAAGGAGCGCCAAAAGTCCGCCTGTAAAGGCAAGCGGGATGGTGAACAATATGATGAACGGCGACTTTAAGGACTGGAACTGCGCCACCATAATCAAGTAAATCAGCACCACCGCGAGCAGGAACATATAAATCAGGTTGGTGAACGTGTCTGTAATCGCCTGGTTTTCTCCTGCGACTTCCACCGTGCATCCAGCCGGAGGCTCAAATCCTTGCAGCTTTGCTTCAAATTCGCGGGAAACGAGGCCAATATTATGATCAGCATCCACCGCCGCAGTCACAGACATCGTGCGCACCTGCCCTGTATGATGAATCGCGGAAAGGCTCTTTTCCTGTGTAATTTGTGCAAGCTCGGAAAGTTTCACATCCACCTCTTCGCCGTCCTGCGTTCCCTTGAGCTCGAAATCTGAAAGCGTATCAAGCTTTACGCTGTCCTGCGGACTGTTTTTCACAATCACAGGATAATCCTCTGTTTCAAAGGTAACGGTAGTGGCTGTTGCGCCGGCGTTTAATTCCGCCGCGAGCTGTTGATAAATCTGCGCCGTGGTAAGGCCATACGTCATCGCTTTGTTTTTATCCACAGTTACGCGCGTTTCCTGCGACGCATCCTCAAGCCCTGTCTTGATGTTTGTGAGTCCCTGGGTCTGCTTCATCACATCGCCAACCTCCTGCGCAACCTGCTTGAGGTCGTCAAGGTTTTCTCCCTTGATCACAACCTCGAGGCCGGAGCCGGAAAGCGCAGACATATCCATCGTGGAATCACTGACGTCAACTGTGCAGGGCAGGTCGCTCACCGCGTCGCGCATCTTTTGCGCCACCTGCGCGCTCGTAAGTTTTTTGTCTTCCTTTAGAATCGCATACATCATAATAGAGGTGTTGTTCGCTGCGCTGCCGCCGGACGACCCTCCCATCACAGACATTGCGCCGCCCTCCATCGCGCCGATCGTTTGCACATCAGGAACCTGCGCAAGGCGCGCAATCACCACGTCGCTCATGTCGCGCGTTTCCTGTGTGGTGGTGCCCACGGGCATCTCCATGGTGATCATCATTTCTTTGCTGTCCATTTTAGGTATCAGCGACGTTCCCATAGAAAATATATTGGCAATACTGAACACAAACAGCCCGATCACGATTACAAACACAATCCATTTTCTTTTCAGCGCGCCGCCCAGCAATTTTTCATAACCGGCTGTAAATTTGTCAAACCACTTGTGCTCTTTTTCTTTGGTGTTTTTCATCATCGTAGAGCCCATCGCCGGCACAAGCGTAAGCGCGATCACAAGGCTTGCAATCAGCGAAAACGCAATCGTAAGACCCATATCCGCAAATAGCTGCCGCGTCAGGCCCTGTGTAAACACAATCGGCAGGAAAACGCACACCGTGGTCAGCGTGGAAGCGGCAATCGCTCCCGCCACCTGCGTCGCGCCCTTCACCGCCGCCCGCGCCGCCGAAAGCCCCAAAGACCGCAGCCTGTAAATATTCTCGATCACAACAATACTATTATCCACCAACATGCCCACGCCAAGAGCAAGGCCCGCAAGCGAAATCACGTTGAGCGTTACGCCGCAAAAATACATCAGCGTGAGTGCGGCAAGCAGGCTGAATGGAATGCTGATCGCCACAATGAGGGTCGGTTTTATGTCCTTTAAGAAGAGGAACAAAATGATAATAGCAAGAATCCCGCCCAGCAAGAGGTTATTCAAGACCGAATCGATTACAATGTTGATGTAAACGCCCTGATCGTTGAGGGCTGTGATATGCACGTTCGGGTTCGAGCCCTCGATCTCATCGATCACCGCATTGATCTTGCCTGAAACATCTGTGGTGGAAGATGTACTCTGCTTTTGGAAGGAAAGCAATATTCCGTCGTTTCCATTGATTTTGGCATACATTTCGTCGCGGTTGTCCGCCATTTTAACTTCAGCCACGTCGGAAAGCGTCACCGCTCCAATGTCCCCTGTGGGAATCTCAAACAAAACAAGGCTGCTGATCTGATCCATGTCGGAGAACTGGTCTCCTACCTTCACCAGATATTTTGCAGTTCCTTCCTCAATATATCCCACTGGCATAGAAAAATTCTGTGCCGAAAGTATTTTGCTCACCGTGTCCTGCGTAATTTTTCCGTCCAGCCCCGCCTGTTTGTAGGCAGAATCCTTTTGCTGCTCAAACTCCGCTTCCTGCTGGGAAAGCTGCGCCTCCCCGCCCGCAAGCTGGCCCGCCGCCTGCGCAATTCCTGTCGTAAGCGCCATTCTTCCGGATTCTAACTGCTTTTCTCCCTGATTTAATTCCGCAAGCTTTGCCTCCAGCTGCGCCTTTTGCTCGGGCATGGCCGCAACGGCCGCTTCAAGCTGTACAATGCCGTCGTCCATTTGCTTTAACCCGTTTTCGAGCTGTGGGATTCCCTGCTCCAATTCGGCAAGCTGGTTTGTCAGCTCTTCCGGCACCGGCTGCCCTGCCGCACCCAGCGCCGCGATGATCTGCTGCAGTCCGTCTCTGCCGATGATAGCCCCCGACAGCTGCGCCGCCAGTTCCTCGCGCTGCGTTTTCAGGTCCGCAAGCTCCTTTTGCATCTGCGGCATCGCGTCAATGGCCGCCTGTATCTGTTCTCTGCCTGCGGAAAGCTGCATTCCCATATCTACAAGCTGCTCGGACTGTGATTTGCTCGTTTGGTTGAGCTGATCTTTGCCGCTCGAAATTTTGTCCTTTGCCTCGTCGATTTTCTCCTGCGCCTCGGCAAGCGTTTCATCCACGCTCGCAAGCACACGCCTGTTGAGTTCGTCTATCTTGCCCTGATCGAGTGTAATCTGTATGGAGTCCTCCACAAGGCCCGTCGCCGTCACCGAGGCAACTCCGTCGATCCGCTCAAATTTTGGTACAATCTCATCCGTCACCGTTTTGGAGGTCTTGATGATATCCTGTCCTTCCACATCCACCGCCGCAATCATCACCGGCATCATGTCTGGGTTTATTTTCATTAGCGTTGGCGCGCCCACCGCGTCGTCCAGCGACCCTTTCACCCTGTCCACACTTCCGCTGATCTCGATCATGGCGCTGTCCATGTTTGTGTCCTGCGTGAATTCCAGAATCACAACGCTCATGTTTTCGTTGGAAATACTTGTGACTTCCGCAATCCCGCTCGCTGTGGAAAGCGTCTGCTCGATCGGCTTTGTCACGGTTTGCTCAATCTTTTCAGGACTTGCGCCCGGGTAGGTCGTGAATACCGCCACATAGGGAAGATCCATTTTGGGCAGCAGGTCTGTGGTCATGCTCGTAAAGGAAATGAATCCCAGTATGCACACCAGAACAACCGCTACAAAAATGGTCATTGGTTTTCTTACACTAAATTTTGACATAGATGTCCAAACCTCCATTTGATGAAACTAAGCGTTCAAATAAATGACTGACTGGTCAGTCATTTATTATTATACCAAAATCGTGCAGGTTGTAAAGAAAAATATATGCCTTTCCTATGCGTTTTTTCATATGGATTCCGTGGAAACAAAAAAAAACGCACAGGCCTCCCCATACGTTTTTGCGGTTTCTTTCCTTTTTTCAGGCTTTCATATATGCAAACCCATCGTGCTGCTTTTTTGTAATTTCGGCTATTCCCGCAGGAACCACCTCCACAAACGGTATCAGGCTGCTTTCTTTGATCTCATATCGATTCAGCGCATTCCTGCATGCGGCAAATTTTACTGTTTCCAGAGCAAGGTCTTCTATTTCCGCATAGAGTCCGTCCTGCCTTGATTTGTCCTCCGCAAGCTCTTCCACCGCTTTACCGTTTGCAATAATTTCCAGTTCAAAAACGAGCCCCGTCTGCTCCGCATATTTAACCAAATTTCTCGCGTTCCCGAGCGCAATTCCCCACTTTTCAGAATCGTCAATGTGCAATAATGTTTTCATCGCCATCGCCTCCTTTCTTTCCCATGCTCTTCACGTTTGGCTCTTGAGCCGTTCCTCCAAAAAGGACTTCAATACGACCACATGGTTGTGTTCCCTGTCTTTCGCGGCATAAACAAGCGTCACATTTCCATCCTTACATTTTTCACGTACAATTTTGATAAAATCAGAGGTGTAAGGGTTTTTCTGCAGCTGCAAAAGGTATTGCCCGCGAAACCACGGAAATCTATCTGGCTCATGGCCGAATTCCATCCTGATTTGCGCGCTTGGCGCAATGTCTTTTGCCCAAAGATCAATTCCGGCCTTTTCCTTGGATTCCCCGCGCGGCCACAGCCGATCCACCAAAATACGGTATCCGTCCTGCGCCTGCACTGTTTCATATACCCGTTTCATTTGCAACATTTTTATTTTCCTCTCTTTATACTTATATCCACATTTTCAGCACTCTAACAGTCCGACACACAAAGTTCATATTCTTCCTGTGCCCATCTTCGCAAAAAAGCGCTTTGTAACGGCACTTTTAAAACGTTACTTTTTGGGTATTATTTTTCCATGCAGACCAGCAGATCCCTACAAAAAAGACCTGCCAACCAATAAAAATGATAAAACCCTCCGGATTCTCTCTTGCGGAGGGTTTTAAGCACTGCTCAACCGGCAGCGTATCAACGCTCAAAATTACGCGCATTCAAATCTTGTTTTCTTTCAATTGTTCCCGCGAAAAATTCAGCTGCTTTGGCATAATATGGTATAGAACCGCAACAATTGCCGCCGTGGCAAGGATATCGAGCACCTTGATCACAAAGGTAGCAAAAAAGCAGGCCGCAACGCCCGGCCATCCCCACGAGAGCGCGTCATGATAGAGCCGCAGCTCCCACGCGTGATCCATAGGCACGCCGCTCGAACGCAAAATCGTCAGCAGCGAAGCAATCACCGTCGTTGCGACGATGCAATACAAAATCGTCGTCAGGATTCGATTCCTCAGCGTTTTATTTTTACGCCGCATAGTAAGACCCACAATCAGCGCCACTGCACCGCTTGAAGCAAAGTACAGGATGGAGCTTGCGTCCAGCGAACCAATCGCAATAAAAAAGTCATTCATAAGCCCCACAAGCAGTCCTGCCGCAGGTTCCAGCGCAAGCGCTGCCAAGGCAGTTCCGGGCAAATTCAGCCACAACGGAAGGTTGAATGTCTGTGCCAGAAGATAAAGCACCTCATTTAAAGCTACGCAAATCGCCATCACCATCAGATAACGCCACTTCACATCCAACTTACTTAACTCAAACCGTCTCATGCGTCTTCTCCCTCCTGTTTGTCGCCAAGAATACGCTCAAGGGAGGAACTGTTGTCTTCCTCCTCCGGGTCTCTTCCCTCCGCTTCCCTCTTTTTTGCCTGCCGCGCCTTGTCTAGATTGATTTCCTCCACAAAGCTCGCGGTAATTATACCTGCGGGCAGCGCAATCACGGCAATGCCAAAGAGGGAAGAAATCATGCTGATCAGCTTTCCAAGCTCGGTCACAGGATATACGTCCCCATATCCGACTGTGGTGAGCGCTGTTGTCGCCCAATAAAGCGCCTCAAAAAAGGAATTGAACGTTTGCGGCTCGCTGGTGAACATCAGCAGCGCGGAGACAAAGATGTAGAATACCGCAATCAATACCACCGACCAAAGCGTCTTGCCCTCTTTTTTGAACGCGTTGATGATGTACGAAAAGCTCTTCGAATAATGGAACAGCTTAAAGATTCGCAACAAGCGCAGCACACGGAAGCCCTGTCCCAAAATACCGAGGGACGGAAGCAGGGACACCAGATCAATGATGGCCATGGGCGTCACAGGATAAAGCACAAATGCCCACGGCGCTTTGCGCTTGCTGGCATAATCATAGGTCATCCAGCGAAAAATATAGTCGAAAAACAGAAGATACACCGTAATGACGTCGATCGTTTCAAGAATCCTGCTTTGCTCCTTAAACATCAGCGGAGTCAGGCTCAAAAGAGCCACCGTCATGATGAAAACATCGTAAAAACGGCTCACCTTGTCTCCGGGCTGCGCCTTCTCTATGATTCTATAAATACTCTTCCTCATTATTTATCCTCAGAACAGGTATGCGCACAGGGGCAGCGTAAGGTTGCCGACGAGCACAAGGCACAAAATGGAATAAAACATCGTCCGGCCAAACAGGCGGGCAAAATCACGATCCTCAAATTTATTCCGGATACGGTTGATGTTGATAATCGCCATGGCTGTCATTAATATCATCATAATATTCCATATGTTGACAAACTCCAAAAGGCCCATATCAAGAGCGTCCGGCACAAGATTTGCGCCCACCATAATATTGGTCACTGTTCCAAACAATGCCGCCGGAATCATGGAAAGCGGATCCACCCTGTGATAGGTGCAGATAAACAGCGTGATCAATACCCATGTAATGGTGCCAATCAGCGCAATAAAGCACTTGGCGTAAAGACCGCCGTTTGAACGGTTGATCTCTATTTCCGTCACATGCTCGGTGGTGTAAGCCGCCTGCTTAAACTCCGGATCGCCCTGCGTACTGCCATATTTCATATCAAAAACGCCTGTTTCCATCCGCACAAAATCAAAGCCCGAAACCGACAGGTTTTTATTGTATCCGCTGTCCTTCTTGTCCGCTGTAAAGATCACTTCATTTACGTTGTAGTTCGGCTCGATGTAAATTTTCAGTTGGTGCGATTCCAGTGGAAAACGCTTGGTCCAATAATTTTTGGTAACCGTAACGTCAATGCGCACAAGCTGATAACAGTGCCCGTTTTCAAAGCTTTCCTTCACAACCTCGCGCTTGTTGATCAGGCCCTTATACACGCGGAAGTTATTCGCCATATCAAGCTCCTGATCTCCGTCCCAGTTAAACCACACCATCATCTCGAGACGGAAGTTGGAACTCTTGAGCGATATTTCTTTTAAGTTTTCAATGTAAGTGCCCACCGAAACTTCTGTTGCATCCACGCTCAGACGCTCCACCTCAGCCTGCACTTCCTCTGACGAGGTAAACGCGCTGTTCCAATAATCGTCCTCCGCCATTTTATCATCATAAAGCGAGGTCGCTGTAAATCCAATGTAAAGCGCGCCGATGATCAATACTGCCAGAACGCCGCCCAGCAGACGCTTCAGTTGCCAACCCTGTAAATCCTTAAATTTCATACCCTTCCTCAAAACCTTTCCAAAATCAATCTCAAAAATTTCCCCTACCCAAAATGCAAAAACTCCCAAATGCCGTTGCCAGCGTCATTTAAATGGCTTGGCAACGGCATTTAGAGTTTTTCAATTCATCATACCTTTTTAATCAGGTAATATTTCCGCGTAAAAAAAACTAGTTTGCGTTTTAAATCGCAGCTTCTTTTTTCGGCTTAATCAGGAATATCCACACCAGCGCGGCAATTGCAGCGCCCACGAGCGGCCCCACAATGAACAGCCACACCTGGCTTAACGGCTCGCCACCCAGCAGCAGTGCAGGGCCAAAGCTTCTTGCCGGATTCACAGACGTGCCTGTGAGCGGGATTCCCATAATGTGCACAAACGCCAGCGTAAGGCCAATCACAATGCCGGCGACCGATCCCATTTTTTCGGAGGCCGTCACACCCAGCACAACCAGCACAAACACAAACGTCAGAATCACTTCCACCGCGAACGCGCCGCCCATGTCAAGCCCGACCGCCGAAGCCGCTCCAAACCCGTCTGCGCCAAGGCCTGTCTGCGCTACGCCGCCAAGCTGCGCGCTGCTGTTCACAATCGCCAGCAATACGCCGGAAGCCGCAATTGCGCCCAAAAACTGCGCAATCACATATCCGATAAAATCCTTCACCGTCATACGCTTTGCAAGCAGCATGCCAAACGAAACCGCCGGATTAATATGGCAGCCCGAAACGCTTCCAATGCAGTAAGCCATCGCAACAATGGAAAGGCCAAACGCAAGCGCAATGCCCACAATTCCTGTTACTCCGCCAATTCCACCGGAAAGAGCCGCCGTTCCGCAGCCAAACAACACCAACACAAATGTACCAATAAATTCTGCAACATACTTTTTCATAAATAATACCTCCCCCGCAGTCCCTTGGTAGGGACGCATCATACTTTCTTCCTCAAAAAACAGTGAATTTGCTTTATTTTACAGCGTCCTTCAAAAGTTTTCCGGCTTTAAATGCGGGAATTTTGGTTGCAGCCATATGGATTTTTTCACCTGTTCTGGGGTTCTGCCCGTTTCTTGCGGCACGCGTACGCACTTCAAATGTGCCAAAGCCCATAAACTGAATCTTTTCATTTTTTGCGAGCGCATTCTGGATTTCATCAAGCAACGCATCCGTAACCGCTTCGACTTCCTTTTTCATCATTCCTGTTTTTTCGGCAACTTTGCCAACCATTTCTTTTTTGTTCACTTTTCCACGACCTCACTTTTCTTTTTGTTTCTTTTTTATTGTTACCATAATTGCTTATGATAGAACAAACCCAACCACGCTGCGCGTCACAGCAGCAAAGGCCTTTGCCCCTTCCAGCACAAAATAGCAGCCAACTCAAATCGTTGTTCAGCCTTGCAAAACGCGCAACCCCTTGCACCTGTATGGAATCAAAACTGTTACCTCTTGTCGTGAGATATCTATCTCGGAAAACCCTGTCTCTTACAGGGATATACACGGCGGTTACCACCGTCTTTTTTATTTTATTCGCCCCACACGCAAAAGTCAATATACTATGGTTTCTTTTTCATTAAAAC
>CAZQDA010000082.1:4157-12357 GCA_964592155.1 uncultured Christensenella sp. | reverse complement strand
AATAAGCCCTTATAGGGCTTGAGCAAGCCACCCGTTTGACGGGTGGTCTTGACTTGCGCCGGCAAATGGACGGAGCAGCGATGATGGCGTGTTCTCAAGCAAAAATCCAGAGTGAGCACCGTGCATACCCAAAACAGACTAATAAACAGGCGGCGTCCCTATAAAAAAATTTTTTCCCTTAACCGTTTCTTAATCCTTCGTTGTGTATGATGGGCACAGATCAAAATTTGCGGAGGGCACAATGAAAGGTAAAAAAATATCAAAAAAAGCAATCATAGCTCTGGTAGTTGTCGCAGCAGTTGCTGTGACGGCAGGTTATTTTGGCGTAACAAACGCGGCAGGCGGCGAGCTGCCGGAAACCATCCTGCGTGAATATCCTGTGAGCCGCGGCGATATCACCGCGGGTGTGAGCGCTCAGGGCGTACTGCATTACGAATCCACCCCCCAAACCTTTAACGAGGCCGTTGTGATCGGAGAGGTTTTGGTGAAAATTGGACAGACTGTCAAGGCGGGGGACCAGTTGATGAAGGTGGATGAAGAAAAGCTGGCAGAGGCGTTGGAAACAGCCCAAAACGAACTGGAAAAGGCGCGCATCGCATTAAAGCAGGCAAAGAGCGCGAAAAGTCTGGGAGAGCTGAACGCACAAAAAGAGGCGGCAGGGCAGGAAACAGGCGGCGCGGAAGCAGATCGTCAGCTTGCGCAAGCGCAAAACGATGTCAGTGCCGCCGAGCAACGAATTGCAGAGCGAACCGCTCAGATAGAGCAAATTGACGCACAGCTCGCGCAGTTGCCGCCTGAAGACCCCCAGATTGCCGAACTTACAGCGCAACGCGAAAAGCTGGCGGCGGAGCTTGAAAGCCTGAAAGGTGAGCTTGACAGCGCACAGGCAAATAAGTCGTCGCTGGAAGATGCCAAAAGCAGGCAGGAGGAGGCGCAGGCGAAAAACAATGCGATCGATCGAAAAATTGCGAATGCAAATTCAGGCAACTTAAACAATGCGATTGATCTTGCGAAGCTGGACGTGGAGGCGGCGCAAAAAAAAGTGGACAGGCTGCAGGCGATCAAGGACGATCCTTATCTGTATGCAAGCGCGGACGGCGTGATTCTTTCGCTTGACGCGAGCGCGGGCGGAGAGATAAAGTCGGAAACGCCACTCGCGGCCATCGGCGATCCGAAGAAAAAAACGGTCACGGTTCCCGTCGCGCAGTCGGATATTGGAAAGATCAAAGAGGGTCAGGAGGTTGAGTTTACGCTGGACGCATTCGGCGACAGTAAATTCACAGGAAAAGTGCTTTCGCGAAGCCTGGCCGCCATCAAGGACAGCAACCCTGTTTCCTATAACGTGATCATCGAGGTGGATGCAAACGACGCGGAGATGCTGGACGGCATGAGCGCGAACGCAACGATGATTATCAAGCAGCAAAAAGACGTATTGCAGCTTTCCAACAAGGCCATTGTCGTGCGCGACGGCAGGCAGTATGTCAAAATGAAAAATGATGATGACACGCTGCGGGACGTGGAAATCACAACCGGCTTTTCGGATGGCAAGGTAAGCGAAATCACAGGCGGTCTTTCCGAAGGCGATGTTGTGATCGTGGAAGGTTGATGCGATGAGACTGATTGAAACGCTGCGCATCGTGTGGATCAACCTGATGCAAAATAAATTCAAGGTACTGCTTACGTCGCTTGGAATCATCGTGGGGGCGGTGACCATTGTCATGGTCATTGCAATCGGCAAGGGCGGCGAAGCGGAAATTGCGGGACAGTTCAAAGGTCTTTCCGCGGAGACCATCTATGTTAATCCGGATTACAGCAAGCTGTTTGGCTTGGATATGGATATGAGCAAAATGCCCAAGCTTACGATGGAAAACATGCGGCAGATGCTCGATGAAAATAACTATTTGAAGGATATCACGCTACGCTCGAGCTATTTTAAAGAAATGGTCATGAACGGACAGAAAGCGTCCGCGCAGATCACAGGTGTGCTCGCAAATTATGAAACGATCAACAATTTAAGCGTGGCGCAGGGCGAAAATATTTCTGAAGGGGATGTGGAAAGCGAGACCCGTGTCGCTGTGATCGGCGACGGACTCGCGCAGAAGTATTTCAAAGGTCCGGAAGACGCGCTTGGCAAATCTGTCAAGATCGGCGAGCAGCAATATAAGATCATCGGCGTGCTTGAGCGCAAAGGGGATGGTATGCAGGGCGTGAACCCTGATGATACAGTGTTCATTCCCTTCACAACAGGGGAACGTTTTTTGGGCGATGATTATACGACTCCTCAAATTGTCGCCATGGCGGACAATATAAAGAACGTGCAGCCGGCGATGAAGCAAATGCAGGGGACGCTTGATTATATTCTCGAGGACGGCAGCGTCTATATGCTCGAAGACGCGGGCAGCCGCATCGACGCGGCAATGGAATCCGCCCGCACCATGAACGTACTGTTGATTTCCGTGGCGACCATTGTTTTCATCGTGGGCGGCATCGGCATCATGAATGTGCTGTTTGTGTCCGTTAAGGAGCGAACAAGGGAAATCGGTATTTTGAAGGCGCTCGGAAGCTCGAAAAAAGATATCATGATCCAGTTCCTTTTGGAAGCGGTCATCATCAGCCTGTTTGGGGGCGTTGCGGGTGTGGGTCTGTCTTATGCCTGCATGCCGCTAATGAGCTATACTGATATCCCTGTGCTTGCCACGGCGGACGGGCAGGTCGTTGCGCTTCTGTTTGCGGTAGTGACAGGTACGCTGTTCGGTTTTTACCCAGCTTACAAAGCGTCGCGCTTAAAACCGATCGACGCTTTGAATTATGAATAATAAAATCAAAAGAGAAAAAGAAAGGAAACAAACAATGAAAAAAATTCTGATGATAACTTTAGCGGCCTTGCTGCTCTTCTCGCTTGCGGCGTGCGCCGCGCCCTCTGCGCCGGATTCCGGTACGGCACAGGAATCTGCTGCGCCTTCGCAGGAGGCGGCTGCTCCTTCCGATGGCGGGCAAACGCCGTCGGATGAAAAAACTTCGCAGGCTGTGCAGCTTTTGGGAAAGGTAAAAAGTATGGTAGGCAATGAAATCTCGCTCGATCTTGCAAAACTGGCTGGCGATGAAACGCCGGAGGGCGGAGAAGGGGAAGAAGGCGCGACTATGGCCCCTGCCCAGAGCATTACGGTAACAACAGACGAGGGCGAGAGTGCCGGGGGCGAATCCGGCGGAGAGGAAGCCCCAAAAGTTGGATATTATGCAGCGGATGGAAGCGGCAACGTTACTGCCATTGGCGGCGGGGACGATATGCCCAAGCTGGAGCTGGAATATACGGGCGAAACAAAGGACATCTCCGTGCCCGCAGGGATTCAGATTTTTGATCTGTTTGGCAAAGAGATGAAAATAGCGGATCTCAAGGAAGGAAATGTCCTGATGGTTTCCATGAGGCCGGACGGCAGCCTTGATTTGATCACTGTCATGGAATAGAATATGGAAAATTTTTTGACGCTGAACAAGGTAAATAAATCTTATGAGGTGGGCAGAGAAAAGCTGCATGTGCTAAAAGATATTTGCATGCAGGTGCGGCGCGGAGAATACCTTGCCATATTGGGGCCGTCGGGCAGCGGAAAATCCACGCTGATGAACATCATCGGCTGTATGGATACGCTTGATGATGGAACATATGAGCTGGATCAGGAGGCGGTTCACGAACATGACGATAACGGGCTTGCGCGGCTGCGCAACCGGAAAATAGGCTTCATCTTCCAGCGATATCACCTGATACCGCAATATACTGCCCTGCAAAATGTGATCATGCCCTTGTTGCTGCGCGGAATGTCGCGCGCGCAGGCCATTGCGCAAGCCGAGGAAAGCATTCGGCTGGTGGGTCTTACAGAGCGAATCAAACATCGCCCCAACGAGCTTTCCGGCGGACAGCAGCAGCGTGTGGCGATTGCGCGCGCGTTGGTGGCAAAACCTGCGCTGCTGCTGGCGGACGAGCCTACGGGCGCTCTTGATTCTGTGACGGGCAAAGAGATTTTAAAGCTGTTTCAAGAGCTCAATGATTCGGGCAATACAATTATTATGATCAGCCATGATCAGGACGTTGCAAAAGCCGCGCGGCGAATTGTCACCATCAGCGACGGACGGTTGGCGGAATAATTGAACATTGCGGCGCACAAGGGCGGCAAGAAAAATGCAATCAAAAAAGGCGGGGTTCCCGCCTTTTTAAATGAATGCGTCGCCTTATGCCCTGCCCTCTTCATATTTGAGAAGCTCCAGAAAACCGCTCAGGGCAAAGCTGTTGCCGTTGATGTCCGTGATCAGTTTCACGGGCAGGTTGGGCAGCGTATCTTTTAAGAGAAACAGGTAGGCCTCGATATACGGTTTCCCGCCGAAGATTACAATTTCCTCCGCGTCCTTCCATACGTTGCCAATATGCCGCGAGAGCAAATCGGTCACGGAGCCGGTGATGATGCCGTTTAAAATCTGGGTCAGCTCCGCTTTGGAGCAAACGCCGAACGTGTTGGCGGAATGCACAATCTGCACCGCGCGGCAAAAACCATATTCGCGCAGGTATTCGCGCCCCTTGCGCACAAATTCCTCGGTCATTTTCACATCGCCGTGCTCCTGCTCGCCATACAGCATCGTATCGCGGGACAGCGCATAGCGCAGCTCGCCTGTAAAGGAAGCCAGAATATCGATGAGCGCGTCGTCCTTCACATAGCAAAATTGTGTGTGAGAGCTGGGCGCGACCACCACAAACGGGCCGTTTGGTTTATATTCGCTGGCCAAAAGGCCGACAATGTCGATTTCCTCCCCGCGCACGCTGCTAAAACACTCGATGTTGTCAAGATCAACGCGCACGCCGTCCGGAACGTTTTTTACGCCGCGCAGCAGCCGAAGTTCGCGGTCAAAGTAACTTTCCTCATAAAAGATTACAGATTCCTCATACATTTTTTTGGCGGTCACGGGCATTGTCATGTGAGGGATTTCCGTGATGCCAAAGGGGTTTGTAGCCATGCCGGAAATCCATACGCCTTGAATATCCTGCTCAAAAAGCCCGTTCTGATCGAGGAGCACGTCATAAATTTCGCGCAGACCCGCGAGCAAAATATCATTCCCGCCCGCAAGCGTGGAATCCCTTGTGCCGACCACTTTTGAAAAGCGTCCGGAGGGTTTGCCGTTTTTCACAAGATAGCCTCTGGAGGTGGTTGTTCCGCAATTAATATAAATATAATTCATTGTAATACTCCTCGAAAAAGATTAAGCGTCTGCCAAAAAATTCGGCGGTGGGCGGAAAGAATCCGCGGGATGTTTGCTGCGGCGCGCCCGCATGGGTCAATTTGTTTTTATTATACACACTCCATGAACTGATGAAAAGAATATTTATGCAAAAGTGCAAAATATTGCAGCAGGATAGAAAAGTTGTAAATTGATCCTGTCTGAAATTTCCCATAAAAAATGGCATACAAACAAAATAATTGCCAAGGAAGATGGTGCGTTAAAGGATCATATTGATAAGACGCAGCGGGCATGCGGGGTGGAATAGTTCTCTATTCCACCTCGCGTTTAAAAATGCTTAAGACAGATTTGGTGGATCCGTATGCCTCGTTAGAAGCGGTAATGCCCACCAGTTCCCAGCCTTCGGCGCCGTAGGAGTTTAACGAAGCGTCGAACTCCTGGGGATCGACCTTGCCGCCAAAGAAGCCTTTTGCATCATAACGGACAGTTTTGTATTCAAATTTTTTCATAAAATCACATCCTTTCAGGATGGATTATATCAGAAAAATCAAAGTAAGAAAAACGTAATATGTCCAAACGTTTACCCTGCGCAATAACGGCTTCCCCATGCAGTTGAAAATAGTATCGCATGAATAGCGTTTTATGATGCAAATATGATACAATAAAACTATATTCTAAAAAAAGATTTCTATGCGCAGGCGCGGACATGACCTGCGGGGTGGGTGTATATGATAACAATCTTAATTGTGGAAGACGAACTCCCGATTTCCAATTTGATTTCGGTAAACTTAACGGAAAGCGGCTATTCCTGCGACGTTGCAAACGACGGCATGACGGCGGCGGATTTGATCGAGCAAAACCGCTACGACCTGATTTTGCTGGATATCATGCTTCCCAAGGTAAGCGGGTATGAATTGATGGAATATGTGCGCCCGACTGGCACGCCGGTCATTTTTATTACGGCGAAAAACGATGTGGCGGATCGGGTAAAGGGACTTCATCTGGGCGCGGACGACTATATTGTCAAACCGTTTGAAATCGTGGAGCTGCTTGCGCGCGTGGAGGCGGTTTTGCGCCGCTACCATAAAAGTGAAAGCAAAATTGAAGCGGGCGATATTCTCATCGACACACAATCGCGCTGTGTGACCAAAAACGGAAGGCAGATCGATCTGACAATGAAAGAGTATGAGCTGCTTCTCCTGTTTGTGCGCAATAAAAACATTGCGCTTTTTCGTGAAACCATTTTTGAGCGCGTATGGGAGAGCGAATATCTGGGCGATACGCGCACGGTGGATTTGCATGTGCAGCGGCTGCGCAAAAAGCTCGGATGGGAGCGTTCGATTGTCGCGGTCTATAAAGTAGGGTATAGGCTGGAAATATAGTATGAAATTTGCGTGGAAGGTTTTTTTGTCGACGATCATCGTCATCGCCGCCGCGTTTGCGGTGGGCGGTTATATTTTGATTACGTCTTCCTTCGACGCTTCCCTCGCGCGCGAGACGGACCGCGCCCTGGAAGAAAACCTTTTGATGAAGCTCGCGTATGAGAGCGCGAGTACAAACTACGCGGGCGAAGGTTCGCGGCTGACGGACGAGGCGGTGACAAACATCGCGGCGCAGCTTGCGGATGGAGACAGGCGGGGGCTCACCCTATCGAACGATTCGAATGACATCATTTTTACCAATGCGGGCAGAAAGCCGGATGAAGAGCTGATGCCGGAAATGGACGAAGAGCGCGCATATAAAATCAGCGAAACAAACGGAAACTACCAGATCACGGTCGGCTGCCGCACAGATGCGGGCGGACGAACCGTCTATATCCAGACGTCAAGAAATATTTCCAAAATTTTTACGGAGCGGGAAAACCAATTTACTACCTATATGCGGCTGAATATCGTAATGCTGATCGTCAGCTCGTTGGTCATGCTTGTGGTTTCCTTGTGGCTGACACGTCCGCTGCGCAGGCTTTCGGCCACCACGCGGCGCATTGCGGGGGGGAATTACAACGAGCGTATGAAGGTGCTGAGCAATGATGAGATTGGCGATTTTTCACGCGATTTCAATTTGATGACAGATGCGCTGGAAGATAAAATTTATGCGCTGGAAAATACTGCGCGCCAAAGGGAAGACTTTGTGGCGAGCTTTGCGCACGAGCTGAAAACGCCGCTCACATCCATCATCGGATACGCGGACATGCTCCGCTCCAAACAGATGGAACCGGAAGAAATGTTTATATCGGCCAATTATATTTTTAACGAGGGAAAACGTCTGGAGGCGCTTTCCCTAAAGCTGCTCGAGCTGATGGTATTAAACCGTCAGGATTTTGAACGCAAGCGGGTGAATCCGCGCCTGCTGATTGAGGAAATCGCGGGACTGATGCAGCCGGTGATGGAGAAAAATAACATGACGCTCAAGGCAATGGCGCAAAACAGCATTGTGCTGATCGAGCCGGATTTGTTTAAAACGCTGCTTGTGAATTTGATTGACAACGCGCGCAAAGCGTCGCAGGAGGGCAGCACCATCGAGCTGCTCGGCAAGATTGACGGCAGGGATTACGTTTTTTGCGTGAGAGATCATGGCAGGGGCATTCCGCAAGAGGAAATCAGGAATATCACGGAAGCCTTCTACATGGTGGACAAGAGCCGCGCGCGGGCGCAGAACGGCGCGGGGCTGGGGCTTGCGCTCAGTGACAAAATTGCGCGGATGCACGGGTCGCGGCTGGAATTTTTGAGCGTGGTGGATAAGGGTACTGTCGTATATATCAGAATCCGCAGGGCGAGGAGGCAGAGGAAGCAATGAAGACGACGATTAAATATGTCCTCGCCATACTGGTCGCCGCTGTTATGGTGGTGGGCAGCGCGGTCATACCGCCCATACTGGCCCAAAAAAATGATGCGTCTTTTCTGGGCGTGGTGCAAAAGGATTCGCGCACCATGGAAACCTATCAATATAAGGCGACCAAATACCAGAAAATGCGCGT
>CAZQDA010000082.1:0-4057 GCA_964592155.1 uncultured Christensenella sp. | reverse complement strand
CCCGCGGAAAAAATCGACGGGAAGAGCAAAAACAGCTTTGAAAATATGCTCTACGCGACCAAAGAGCCGGATTACCAAATTTTGCAGGCAATGAAGACCAACGAATGGGTTGCCTACTGTATTATGTTAAAGCCTGCGGATGGATGAAGAATTTACAACAATGATACAAAACAGATGAAAAAAATATGCTTTGACCTTGTAAGATTCTTACAAGGTCATTTTTTATGCAGAAAGAAAACCCGCCAACAGGTGGTTAAGGAGATAAAGTGATGAGACAGATTCTATTGGAACGCAGGCGAAGCAGGAGCAGACGGGTTACAAGGCGGTTTGCAAAATTTTTGATCGTTACGGCAATCATTGTGATTGGAGTCATTGCGGGGGTAAAGCTGATTCCCATAACGGTATCAAAAGCAATAGCGGATGCCAATATGCATACCATACAGGGTGGGGGCGATACGCTCAACCAGGCGCAGGTAATCGCAACCGGAGGGCCGGACACGATCGTTGTGGATGCGGGTCACGGCGGGGACGATTTTGGAACGATGGGCGTGCTCACGGGCAGAAAAGAAAAAGAGGTCAACCTTGAAATCGCGCAAAAACTGCAAAAAGCGTTGGAGACAAAAGGGTTTCGTGTGATTATGACGCGGCAGGACGACGGCATGATCGCACCCACCAAGGATGAAGACATGAAAAAGAGGGAAAAAATCATCCGCGAGTCCGGCGAGGCAATGTTTATCAGCATTCATCAGAACTTTTATGATAAGGGGCAGAGCGTGAGCGGTCCGCAGGTGTTTTCCCACGATCAGGGAACGCCGAGCTATGAGCTGGCAAAAAACATCCAGAGACAGCTCAACCAGCAGCTTGAAATCACATCCCCGCGGGAAGCAGGGTGGGCGGATTATCAGCTTTTGCGCACGGAGAGCGTGCCCAGCGTGATTGTGGAATGCGGTTTTTTTTCCAATCCGAAGGAAGAGCAAAAATTACAGCAGGACGACTACCAGAATGATATTGTAAGCGCGATTATTTCAGGCGTGGACGCATTTCTGGCGAAACAGTCGTAAAGAATAGAAATTCAGTTTGCGCTAAGGCCTGCAAAGAACAAGCCCCCTACACGGCACACACTCTTTGCAGGCCGCGCAAAACAAAGAAACGAATGGCAGCGAAAAAATCCGCTGCCATTTCTATTTTATACCAAAACCCATGGGCGCAGAGCCGGTCCTAACTGTCCAGAATCTGCAGCTCAAATTTATCGTAAGGAAATTTGTCCACAAAGTCGTCTGCTTTAAACGTCGCCTTGCGGAATAACCCCATTTGTTTGGTGTGGTTGGTGTGCCACATGGGCACCTCGATGTCAAATTCCTTGGCAAAGTGCTCCAGACACTCCAAAATAGCGTCTGAAAGCTCAGGCTTTGCGCTGGTGTACGTGCCGGATTGCAGGGCTCTGCCGTCTTTATATAATTTTCCCCATACTGTAAGCATTCTTTATGCACCATCCTTTTTTGTTTTTTTGTCGTTTGCGCAGGGAGGCGCGGGATATATCCCCCGTTTTGACCGGCAATCAGCCGCCTGCATCCACCGCTTGCCGCGGACGGATTTTGTTGATGATAATAATACCTATACACACCAAAAGCAAGGCGATGATGCTTTGCAGGCGGAACGCCTGCGCCGCCTCGCCGAGCAGCAGTGCGGAGAGCAGCATGCCGCAAACGGGAATCATAAAACCGAACACCGCCACCTTGGAGACCGGATTGTATTTTAACAGGATGCCCCACACCGCAAACGCCACGGCGGAAACAAACGCAAGATAGAGCAGCATCAGCATTCCCTCCGCGGTAAAATTAGCGAGTGTTCCGCCCATGGCAAGCCCGAGGACGCTCATCATGGCACCGCCCGCCAGAAACTGGTATCCGCTCAGAGTCACGGGATCTTCCCGCTGGGAATAAATTTTCATCATGGAGGAGGAAAAGGCGTATGCCACATTGGACAGAAGCAAAAACCCCTCCCCTAAAAACGAAAAACCGCCGGCGGAATCAAGGTTTCCCAGATTCAGCACAATGATGCCGGAAAATCCAAGAACACAGCCAACGAGCTTGGGCCTTGTAAATTTTTCCTGCCGGAACAAAAAGCAGGTGATCAGAATGGCAAGAAAAGAGGATGTGCCTCCGATAATCGCGGATTTTGTAGCGGTGGTGTTGGCAAGCCCGATGTAAAACAAAAGATACTGTGCCACTGTTTGCACGAGCATTAATTTACCCACAGCCGGCAGCGAAGATTTTTTTGGACGCAAAAAACGCTTTGAAAAAAGGCTTCCAAACAGTATGGTCATCACGCCGGCAAGGGCAAACCGCAGACCCGCGAAAAAAATTTGCGAAGCGTAGTCAAAAGAAGCGATTTCAAACGCGGCATACCCCAGTTTGACCACTGGAAAGGCGCTCCCCCAAAGGATGCAGCATAACGCTGCCAGCAGGAACACGGCGCTGTTTTTCGTAAAAAATTGTTCCGGACTTTTTTTCAATGGACGCCACCAACTTCATACTGGATTAGTGATACCGTCTTATTATATAAGGAATGAAGTGAAAAAGAAAGGCAAGCTACTTGAAAAAAATGGGTAAAACGTATAAAATAAGCAAGTATATAGAATCAGAAGGAAAAAAACGGAGGTAGTAAAAAAATGGGCAAACCGCTGGCATATAAAATTTTACAGCAGCATCTCGTTTCAGGGGAAATGGTGTCCGGCAGCGAGATTTCAATCAGGATCGATTACACGCTCACGCAGGATTCCACAGGCACAATGGCGTATCTGCAGTTTGAAGCAATGGGAATCGACAAGGTAAAAACCAAACGTTCTGTCGCTTATATTGATCACAATACGCTGCAAAGCGGATTTGAAAACGCGGACGACCATAACTATATTATGAGCGTCGCAAAAAAGCACGGCATCTATGCCTCACGTCCGGGAAACGGCATCTGCCATCAGGTAAACCTCGAGCGGTTCGGCGTGCCGGGCGCAACGCTTCTGGGGTCTGACAGCCACACGCCCACTGGCGGCGGAATCGGCATGATCGCGATTGGCGCGGGCGGGCTGGATGTTGCGGTTGCGATGGGCGGCGGCGCATATTATTTAAACTGTCCCAAGTTCGTCAATGTGGAGCTCAAAGGGGAATTAAAGCCGGGCGTCTCCGCAAAGGACGTGATTTTAGAAGTATTGCGCGTGATGAGCGTAAAAGGCGGCGTGGGTAAAATCATCGAGTATACGGGCGAAGGCGTAAAGACGCTTTCCGTGCCGGAACGTTCCACCATCACCAACATGGGCGCGGAGCTTGGCGCGACGACCTCCATTTTTCCAAGCGACGAAATCACAAAAGAGTTTCTTGCCGCACAGGGCAGGGAAGAGGATTTCACCATGCTTGCGGCGGATGCTGACGCGGAATATGACGAGCATATCGTCATCGAGCTTGGCTCCTTAAAGCCGATGGCCGCGATGCCGCACAGCCCTGACAATGTGAAAACAATCGAAGAAATCGGGCCGATCAAGGTGGATCAGGTCTGTATCGGAAGCTGCACAAACGCTTCCTACCGCGACCTTATGCGTGTGGCGGCGGTTTTGAAAGGCAAGTCGGTGTGTCCGCACACGAGCCTTACCATTTCGCCCGGCTCCAAGCAGGTGATGAATATGCTCGCCAAAAATGGCGCGCTGGCAGACATGATCGACGCAGGGGCGCGTATACTGGAATGCGCGTGCGGCCCGTGCATCGGTATGGGGCAGTCGCCCGCGACGGACGCTGTTTCGGTGCGTACCTTTAACCGCAACTTCTTTGGACGCAGCGGAACAAAGAGCGCGAGCGTTTATCTCGTCAGCCCGGAAACCGCGGCGGTGACGGCAATCAACGGCTGCCTTTCGGATGCGCTCGGCCTTTCCGATCTTTCGATTCTGGACGTTGCGATGCCCGAAAAATTCGATGTGAATGACAATATGATTATTCCGCCCGCAGACTGCGACTGCGAGATCGAGGTGGTAAGAGGGCCGAACATCAAGCCCTTCCCTGTCAATCAGCCG
>CAZQDA010000081.1:0-12362 GCA_964592155.1 uncultured Christensenella sp. | reverse complement strand
TTGAGGGGCGTGTGTCTTATGGCGTGTGGGTTCAAGTCCCATCCTCCGCACCATTTTTAGCCAGATATTTAGCGTTTTATCGCTAAATATCTGGCTAATTTCTTTGTTTGGTAGACGGTTTGGTAGACAAAGAAAGAAAACCTGATATAATGAGAGCAAACTTTCGCATCCTTTCTCAAACTATCTTACTGGAGGCAGAGAAATGGCGAAGAAATCACAGGAAACTATTATTAAAGAGAGAATCAAGGAGTTTATCAATCAAGGTGTTCTAGAGGGAAGGCGCAGTGTGGCCGATAATATTGCCTATGATTTTAAACGTGAAAAGTATTATGTGAATTTTCATTATGGTAGCGTGAATGGCAAGCGGTACAAGCAAACACAAACTTTTGAGACCGCAAAAGAAGCGGTTGAGGCGCTTAACCAATTCGTTGCCGATAGGCAGCTTGAGAATGTGGTGCTGCCCAACACCCAGACCTTTGGAGAATATTGTGATATCTGGCTGGAAAAGTATTGCAAGCCAACCCCCAGCACAAAGAAGTTCTACAAAAATATCATTGATGTGCATGTGAAACCTTCAGAGATGGGCCGCAAAAAGTTGCAGAGCATCACCAGCGCCGATGTAAATGAGTTTATTCGTGGCCAGCGAACCCGCTCTGACAAGGAACTCAGCCCGGCCACCTTGCGCCACCATCGCACTGCCCTTATCACCATTTTTGGCCAGGCGGTGGAAGATGACCTGCTAAAGATAAACCCCGCTCTTAAAAGCAAGCCCATTGATGTGAAGAAGAAGCTGGTGGAGTCCTTTAGCCTAGAAGAAATACAGCGCATTATCAAACTAAGCAAGGAAGAACCAGAACCCTATTGCTATATTTATCCGTTGGCAGTGTATACCGGAATGAGCCGTGGGGAGATATGTGGCCTAAAATGGAAACGGGTGGACTTAAAAAACGGCTTGATTGTGGTGGCAGAGGCCCGAACCGACGAAACCCACGGCACCGAGACCACCGATGTAAAAACCGCAAACCGTTTGAGGGCGGTAAATGTGACAGAAGATATCACCACATTGCTGCTGGAAATTAAAAAGAGGCAAAGTGAGAACAAGGCTTCTTTTGGTGCAGCGTATGAAGAAACTGATTTTGTGATGACTTATGCGGATGGAAGCATACCGTATCCCCGCACCGTCAGCAAGAATTTTCAGTGGTTTTTGGAAAAGAACCAAATTCGTGTACTGCCTTTCCATGACCTTCGACATACATTCGGAACCTTCCAAAGAATTTTAGGTGCATCCTCCTATGATATTAAGGAACTGATGGGGCATTCCTCCATTACGGTTGCAGAAAACAGCTATATCACCGGTTTTGCCAAGAATATGGAACCCCAGATGAAAAAGCTTCAGGACTACCTAAACAGTGGCCCGGAAGCCCCAGATAAAGGCTGATTTGCCATACAAACCCAAATAAGCACCCACCCGGCTTTTTTCGGGTGGGTGCTTAGCTGTGTCGCTATGCGTTCGATGCTTTTTGCTCTAAGGCAAAAATACGGTGGTCTAGGTTTTCCACTTGTGTTTCCAGTGTTTTCAAAGTTTCATGCCGGGCTACCGCGTTTGGCAAATTTTCACTCAGAAGTTTTAGCTCGTGCATGACATTGTTTTCTAAATTTGCCACACTTCCGCGCAAAATATCCACGTGCTCCATGAGGTTCTGTCCATTGGTTTGCAACAGCTCAACATCATGTTGAATACGTGTTACATCACTGCGCACCGTTTCATATCCGTTTTTTAGTGTTTCCAGGTAATGCTCGGAAATATGAGCCATGGTGTTTATTCCATTGATATCACGCCGTATTTCTGCCTGGTCTTTCGCCATTTGTTCCAGCAGAGAGAACAGAGACTTCATGTCTTCATTTGGCACTGCCATACAATCATCTCCTTGTTGTGTAAGTGTATTATACCCTGTAAAAAAGGGGAGGGCAAGTGGCAAGTGGATGTGCCCACCCGCTTGCCACTTGCCGTTTGTATCTACGCAAAAAGGCCGAGAGCGGATAGAAATGCTCTTGGCCTTTTCTATTGAGGCCACAGCGCCGGGCAGTTTGAATCCATTCGCCGCTGCGCGCCAGTTGCCAGAAAGGATAGTGGCCCGAGAATGATTCCATGGCCGCCTTAATACCAAAGCGCTTCCACAGCATGAAGGCCTTGCCACCGGCTATGGTTTCTGTAAACTTGTCGTGGTTGTAGGGGTTCATTCAGTATTCACTTTCCCGCACCAGATGGGGGTTGCGGGGGAAGTTGAGAAATTCGGACTGCACCAGCAAATCGTAGGGGAAGAGATAGAACATGGGGAGATAATACTGTTCGGGCATTGGGTCGGGGCGCTCACTCGGTTTAATGCTCTGCATATTCTTCCTCCTTCCGCAAAAGAAAAACCTCTTGGATGTATGAAGTATACACCAGAGAGGATGTCTTGTATATTTATATCGACATCAGAAACAAAAAAAGTTCCAATATTTTCAGAGAAATATAAAATTTTTGGAAAAGGCACTGACAGGAAAATAAGCAGAGGACCATTCGGGATTATCCCTGTACCCCTGAAGGCTGTATGGCGCAGAGAATAAACCCACAGCCGAAACGGGCCCCAGCCCTTAGCCCCTGAGGTACAGGGATAACACACTACACTTTGCAAGGCAAAGTAGTGTGCCCAAGGGGGACACCCCTTGGGGAACCCCAAAACACATCCCAGTGATTATTTTGGTTTTTGTCATGGTTCCACCTGTACATGTTTTGGTACAGGCTATGCTTGCATATGCGGACAGTTGAGAATAAAATATACGTAGGAGGATAATGCCGTTTTCTTATTTGGAAAAAGGGGGTGAGCGAAATTTCCAGTGAAAAAAACATCCTGTTGCTTTTAAAGCTTCTTGAACAGGGCAGTAACGAAAACCGCATTCTTGCTATGTCTACCATCATAACTGAACTAAAAAACCAAGGGGCTACTTCGGGCACAGACAGAAGAACAATTGGGAAGCTGATGCAAGCCTTGATTGATTTTGGGTATGACATTTCCACCTATGCAGAAAATGGTAAAGGGTATTATTTGCGAACAAGAAGTTTTGAAGACTGTGAAATAGATTTTTTATTGAAAAGTGTTGAAACATCAAAATCCATACCGGGCGAACAACGCAGTTTGCTGATTCGGAAATTGGCTAGACTTAAAAGCGGGAAATATCGTACAATATTTTTTGGCAATCCAAGCCTCCATGAAGGTATTGTGCAAAACAATGATTTATTTTTGAATATGGAGCTGGTGGAAGAGGCAATTGCCACCCATCAAAAAATCCAGTACACTTTATGCGCTTATGGCACCGATAAACAGCTTCACGCAGATGGTACCGGTAAAAAATATGTTGCGAACCCATTTAAGCTGGCGGTTGTGAATCAAAAGACCTATTTCATCGGCAGTTATGGCAACGAAAAGGACTTGACGCACGTTCGGCTTGATAGAATGAGAGACGTGGAAATTTTGGAAAAATCGACCAAGATTTTTTTTAAGGATTTGAGAAGTTATATCCATGAACACCCCTATATGTGTGTAGGAAAGGTGACAACCGCAACCTTGCAAATTGAAAAGGATATTATTGGCGATGTGCTGGACACTTTTGGCAGGGATGTTGTGTTTACGGATGAACGGGAAAGGACGGTGCATGTGACCCTAAAAGCCACCGCCCGTTCGTTGCGTTACTGGGCCATGCAATATGGCACAAAGTGCGAAGTGTTGTTACCCGCTGATCTAAGGGCCTCGGTGGCAAAAATGGCAAACCATATTGCGGAGAAATACAGGTGAAAGCCGGCGCCGGGATGAGGTGGATTGGAACCGCATATTGCAAAATAGGAGGTGGGCCTATGTGCCCTCAAAATGAACTTAAGCAGCCGAACGAAGAATTGGTGCATACTTTTATTAAAGATAGTGGAGAAAGCGCCGCGATAATGGCAAGTTATCTGCTGCGTAAAGAGGGGATTAGAGAGGGAAAGTTTGACAAAAAGGAGAGGGAGCTCAAGGGTATAAAGGGGTTTAAAACGTACAAAATTTTATGCAGAGAAGCACACGGGAATAAACGTAAAAATGATAAGGAATTTGACTGCGATTGCTGCGAGCTGGTGATGAGTATTTGGTGTTGCCTGTTAAAACAGCAGGGTAAAACCGTGCTGGGATATAACAAAAGAACCATAACATATAAAAACACAGATGCGGAAATGGAAGAACTTATGTTGGAAACCGACACGGTTCACTCGGTGGACACAGACCTCAATAATTTTATCCGAGCTGTAATAAACAGAAAGTACGGGTCTAAATGGTGTGATTTATATGAGAAAGGGCTAGGCATTGAAAACGGCGTTGTTGTGGAAAATAAATGGCCTAAGGAGCAGCGAAAGTGCACTGAAATGAATAGGGACGCTTGGCTTTTGCAAAACTACAATGAAATATTTGACGCAAATACGCTTACTGCGGAGGAGAGAAAGACCTTAGCTGCCTTTGATAAATTTGCGAACGCCACCCATACCCTGGGCAATATTATGCTGGGGCCGGAAGGGTTTAATAGGGCAAAGGGTTTATCTGGCAACAAAGACCGCTTGGATATTTTCCTCCAAAAAACTTGCAATGGTGAATATGGCCGGAATTATAGTAATTGGTTTTCTAGCGATATCTTTTTAGAAGTAAACCATCTTGAACAGAATGACAATTTCATTGGTAGCGCCCTGCGGGCGGGAAAGCCGGTTGACTGGATTCCCAAAACCGACGAGGCGATTGAAAAACGTGGTGAGAAAATAGCAGAGGATTTACTGCGGTACTTGGGTTATGTAAGCGGTGGTGCGAAGCCCGGGAAAACAAAAGATAAACAGGAGGGGGAAACCATATGACAGACGCAATAAATGCCGAAAACCTGGAAAAGCTGTTTGCCGCCGCACAAGATGAACCCGGAGACATCGAATTTATATATGATAGCCTGATGACATTTTTAGACTACGCCGACGCTATTTATAAAAGCGAACTGTGGTTAAAAATTTACAACCGGCAAAACCTGCCCCCGGCTGAAAACTATGAGGCAAAGGTGAAAACACTGAGCGCACACAGAAGCACCTGCCACAACAGGGCTTTGGGCGCCGTGACTGGGCTGAACCGTCTGGCAGATAGCTATGGCATTTCTGCCATTTATGACGGAGAGGTGAACGAAAAGCGCCCCACACGCACAGTTGTGGCCGATGCTATGCTTCTGTATTTGGGTAAAGTTTTATCAGGGCGGATACGCGGGTGACGGCCGAGGAGGGTGTAAGACAAATGCCCAAAAGCAACCACTGATGAAATAGCCTGATTTGGGAGAAGTGGTATGGACGAATATATCGATTTTGACGAGTTTTTTGAGCCGGATGAACTTTATGAATGTGAAGAAACAGAAAATGCGGACGAAAGCAAGCGGAATAGGCTGTACCGCCGCCGCCAAAAAACTGTTAAAAACGATATTCGGCTTAGGCATATCCGATGTGGGCGGCACAGTTTCTGGGGGCATATTGGATATCTTAAACTTGCTGAAAACAATGATTTGCCAAAAGATATCCCCTATGGGCATCACAATCGCTGGAATGAGGTAGGATATCTTTCAGGTGCTTTTGATGGAAGCACCCTGCTGCACACGGGGGTATATATTCAATATCCGCGCAGCCGTGGATGCCCTAGCCGTCGCCGTAAGATAAAACGGGCCTCCGGTAAATGTATTCGCAAAGCCGACCTTTCAGGCGAGGGTGGCAGATATCGCAGGGTTTATAACTACTGGTGTTCACTCTATTAGGAGGAGGGATGCAAATGATTTTTATAACCGGAGACACGCACGGCGAGTTTGACCGCATAGAAGAATTTGTGCTTGCAAACGATACAAGTACAGACGACATACTGATTATTTTGGGCGATGCGGGCATCAACTACAATCTGACATCGGCAGATGACAGGCTGAAACAGGAACTGTCTCAGCTTCCTATCACCCTGTTTTGCATTCATGGCAACCATGAAGAACGCCCCTACAACCTGCCGGGATATGAGGAAAAGCTTTGGCAGGGGGGCACCGTTTTTTATGAAGAGGATTACCCCAACCTGCTGTTTGCCGCAGACGGAGAAATTTACGATTTGGAGGGTAAAAAGGCCATTGCCATAGGCGGCGCCTACAGCGTGGATAAGTATTATCGTTTGCGCAATCACCTGCACTGGTTTCCCTCTGAGCAACCCGATGAAACCACCAAGGAGTATGTGGAAAAACAGCTTGATTTTGTAAGCTGGCGTGTAGATGTGGTGCTCTCGCATACAGGGCCGCGAAAGTACCTGCCTGTGGAGCATTTTTTGCCGGGTGTGGATGAGAGCAGCGTAGACCATTCTACCGAGGACTGGCTTGATACGATTGAGGACAGATTGTGCTATGAACAGTGGTTTTTTGGGCATTTCCACTGTGAAAAGTCTGTGGGCGGGGTGCATATTTTGTTTGAGAGTATAGAGGCTTTGGAGGATTTTTAACAGAGAGCAGCACGGTTTATTTGCAAGAGAAACACCATACACATAAGGGTGGCCATGGCGGAGGTTTTATGACATATGTATGCTCGGATATTCATGGACATTTGCAGAAGTATTTGAATTTTTTGGCCTCAGGCCGTTTTGATGAAGACGATACCTTATACATTATTGGGGACGTGCTGGATAGAGGTAAGGATGGTATTCCCTTGTTGCAGGATATCATGAGGCGGGAAAATGTACACTTGATTTTGGGCAACCACGAGGCCATGCTGCTGCCGGTGTTTGTGGAATTACTGCATTGGCATGGCTCGGAAGGCGATATGATGTATATCATCAAAGACGAACAGCGCATGAGCCAGTATGGGCAGGCGCAAACCCTATATGATTTTAGCGTACTGCCAAAAAAAGAAAAACAGAAAATCATCCGGTTTATTGAGAAATTACCGCTTTATAAAGAGCTTACCGTCAACAAACAAAAGTATATTCTGGTTCATGCAGGGCTGCCAGATTACAATAACTATATGGAAATGGAGTTTTTTACCAAAACCGAATTGCTGTTTGGCCCGCATGATTTTACGGCCACCCACTTTGAAGATACGATTGTGGTTGTGGGGCACAAGCCCACCTGCTATATCCAGGGGGCCGTGGCACATCAGATTTATAAATCGAACGACAGCATTGCCATAGACTGTGGCCCGGGTTTTGGCGGGCAGCTTGGGGTGCTGTGCCTAGATACTGGGGAAGAATTGTATTATTGACGGAATGAAGTAAGGGCTTACATAGCGGCAGTGTGTTTCTTTTTGAAGAACATACAAGGAAGGAAAGAGGGGCTTTGGATATGGCTTTTCTGTATGCGATGAGTGATATACATGCACAGCTAGATGTTTTTAAGGAGATGCTGGAACTGGTAGACCTAGAAGATGCCGACAACAAGCTGATTCTTTTGGGAGATTATATTGGGCGTGTGAACCATGTAAGCCATATACTTGAACCACTGTATTTTGTGAAGAACCTGCAAGAGAAGTACCCTGGACAGGTAGAGGTGTTGGTTGGCAACCATGAGGAAATGCTTTTGGAAGATATAAAGAACAGAACGGTACAAATAGAGGACAAAGACCTTTTGGAATGGGTAAAAACCCTGCGCAATTATTATTATGAAACGGATACACAGATTTTTGTACATGCGGGTGTGCGTGAGGAAGCGGAGGACGACTGGAAATGGGGAACGGAAGATTGGTATTTTTGTGGAAAATATCCGCAAACCACAGGGACGTTTTATAAAGACATTATTGCGGGGCATATAGGCACAAGCAGTATAACAGGGAACAAAGATTACCATAAGGTTTTTTGGGATGGAGAGAGCCATTATTTTATAGATGGAAGTACAGAGTTTAGCAAGTGTATTCCCCTGTTAAAATATGACACGGAGACAAAGCGGTATTCCAGTTTTGAAAAGACCGCTTGTGGAGAGAATGCGGGAAAATGGGTGGAATATCCCATAGTGTAGGGCTAGCTGGGGACTGTGACCTTTTATACAACAGAAAGGCAGCACACATACCTTTACTGCTTATGATTTATGCAGCATGGGAAGGCAAAAGAGAGTATGTTTATTGAAGAATTCACAGAGTATAAGGACATTCGGCTGGATGATATCCATTATGTTGTGTCATTGATACATGCAATAGCAGTTGGTGCGGGAATTAGCAGCGGTGAGGCAATTGCGCTTTTTGGCGAAAAATGGTTTAAAATGCTGTTTTCCTGCATTTTTGCTCTTCAAGGTTCGGATTTTCATAGTACAATTGTTGAAACCACAAATTCAATGAATCTAAAGATGAAGCATCCTGTTCCGAAATTACATCTGTCCATGAAAGGTACAGAGCTGGATGCAGAGATTATTTTTCTGCATTGTGTTGAAACAGGTGAGGAGATGTGGAGTGCCACGCTGAATTACCTGAAGCAGAATGAATTAAGCAATTAAGATTAGGAGGCAGAAATGGAATACACCCCTTTACATCATTCATATGATGCGAATAGAGAGGACGAGTATGCCTCATATCCCGGTATTACAACACCAGTTGAAAATGTGGATTTTTCAGATGTGGAGTATCTGTTTGCTGGAAAATCGGATGATGAGGTGGCTGCAATAAAACAATCTGTGTATGAGGAACGACAGTTTATGCATGAGCAATGGCTAAGCAGAAATGCTGATAAATTTAACATTCCATCGGGAAAGAATATTCTGGATGAGTTTCTTAAAGAACATGGTATAGAGGATATTTAAAAATGGTAGCGCATATGGCATAATGAGGCAAAGGCGGTGAGAAAATGCCAGAGCCATTGTCAAGAGATATGCGATGACGGATGTGCCGTCGTTTGGAACTCTGGTATAGATATATCTGCATTGGATATAGACCATAACTCTTGTAAACTTTTTGAGGTGAAATGATGTCTCATATATCATGGTTCCTGGGTATGGATGTATACATGGAATGTGGGAAACAAAGCCCTATACCATAGATTCATCCTATTGGTAGCTAATATGATTTATTGGCAGATGCATTGATAGCATAATGGGGGGCTATTATGTATGAAGTTGCGAGAGTAAAGCCAGCTATCCCTAAGCTGCAGGCCCTCAATGGCATGGATAAAAAACACATAATCGCCAATTTTTGCAGTGCGCCGAGAGGATACTATGATTAACTATATACAAAAACTATACTGGATAATATGGTATTTGGCTGAAAAAAACCATTTCAAGCGAAAATACGAAAAGCTGCCGCCGAAAATTTATTATGACAGAAAATATCGTTGTTATGTCAATCCGGTTCTTCTCCACAATCGAGGCAGTCTTGAGGATATTTGCTATGATACTGTACGGTCGGGCTGTTTGTACTTATACTGCTTGGATGGCGAAAAGCGCCATGCCCATACCATTCCTGAAGTATTTAAAACGGCATACAATGACGCTGAACTATTTTCCATTGATGCGGTAGATAAGCAACTGTATAGTGAGCAAGAATTGGAATTGATTCATAAGCTGGTGGAGCAAGGGAAAATAGACTGTCAAACGAAATAATACTTACCGAACCAAAGGCTGCGTTTGGCAGAGTTTGAAAACACAAAAACTGAGATATATAAAAGTGGAGCCAGAAAAAATGTACACTGAACAAGGAGGAATTCTCTATGTTGGGTTTTTTTCTCAATACCATCAATCCGGTTAGTCTATATCGCACAATTAAGAAATCGGTTTTAGATTTCAAAAAGTTTCCTCTGTTATCTGTGGGCAAACTTCTGCTTGTTTTATCGGTTCTAACGGTATTTGTTTCTTTTACTGTTTCGGTGGTTTTGTGTTTTACCAACCGGCATTTTGCAAACCAGGTATACGCCATATCTCAATTTGAATTCAAGAATGCTTTTACACTTGCGGCTGTTCAAATCTACTTCAATCAATATACAATGGTATTGCTTGCCATAGTATGGTTTGTAACGTTTCTTGCATTGTGTATCCACTGGATTATGCAAGAAGTATACCTTATAAACAAAATTACTTTGTTCACATTGTTTGGCTCTGGGCCGTTGCTTGTGGCTCTACTGTTTATTGCATCGCGTGGTGTAATAACCATACCAGACTCAAGTGGCGGAACAATGCCGATTCTTACCTTGAATGATGCCATAAACTACAGGCATTTACTGTCGGGCTTTTCAAAAGTGTTTGCTGTTTCCATTGTGGCTGTTGCCGGCCTTTTTTTGATAAGCATGATTGGCACATTTGTATCTTTGCTCCGTTATTATGGCAGTGCGCCAGAGGGTGATGAAGAACCCCAAAAACTACTGACATCTATAGTATTGGCATGTGCTTTGGCGCCACTACTACTGCTGGCTATTTCCAATATTCTTCCCCTTGTGGTAATTGTAATTTTAACGGTGATAGCCGCTTTCCTGGTGCTGTCATCTATAGGTGGCGAAGGCAGCAGGGCTGAGGGCAGCAGTGCTGGCAGCGCATCGGCCAAGGTGCCGCCAGCAAAGCAAGGAGGGGGTTCCTCAAGTGGAAAACCAAAGCCTGCACAAAAAGATACACCGAAACCGGCACCCAAGGTGAAAGACTACATGACGGGCACAACCTTTAAAAGAAAAGTGGGCGCGATGGGGTATTGCTATATCGAATATGAAAACCTGTATTCATTGGGCTATGAAGCGTGTTCGCAAGAAGATTTTGATACTGGTAAAGTTATTTTAACAGTTAATGGCAAGAGGGTGACGGGAATTTGAGCACCGATATAGATAAAGCTTGCCCTACAAGGCGTAGGAACGTGGACTGGCAGAGGAATACGAACGGCTATCCACAGCGCTTAACAGCCAGATGATTTGTGCAGTGCTGTACGCGGTCAACCAGTGGTGGCAGGCAATTTGTGATTGCTTGAGAAAGAAAACGAGAGGCATGGATAGAAAAGCAATTGCAACCGAAACCCTGCACATCATTGAGTAGGGCTGATATGAATATGACGGGTAAAGATACCGGTGATGCGGCTCAAATGGTTGGTGACGTTGCAATTTGCACAAAGAGGGTATGACCTGTATCCAAAGATAGTGTGGAGAGTAAAAGAACTATCCTTCTGTTCTTTTCTGCCTTCATGCGGCAAAGGGAGGGGGCAGAAAAGGAAAGCCCAGAAGAAAAAGGGGAAAGCTATTTTGATTGTTGTAGCAATAGCAATTGTATTCCTCATTTTATATGTTTGCTGTAGTTTTATCCCTGTCCAAAGAGTTGTTTTTCCCGCTGATTTAGAGAATTTTGAAAACGCCATTGTTGTGCGGTATGGCCTTGGACCACCCACTGATTATAGGATAATAGGTGATTCACGCGGTTTGTTTAAAAACCCTTCTGAAGACTATGTGGCGGTAAATTTATTGGGGAATGTTCCCCCGGGAAATCAATACTTAAATATAACATTGCGGGCAGGTACTCAACATTAAGTGGTACAATCTTTGTTCCGTATGATTCTCGCAATGAGCCGACAGAAAAGGCGACGATTGAAGTGTATGGAGATGATGTGCTACTATATGAAATAACAAACGTAGGGAACACAAGCAAACCACAGAATTTCTCTGTTGACATTTCCAATGTAGAATTTTTATCTATCCGTTTTGCCTCTGCATATTCAAGAGGAGACTCACTTCTGTGCATTGGCGATGCCGCCGTTTCGAATGCCCCTAGGGTGTAAATGCTATTTCAAAAAATAGAACTATGAAAAAACAGAAACGGTTTTGAGGTGGAAAAGGCCGGCTGATTGTATAAGCCCACGCCGGGGAAAACAACACCCGCCTAGTAGTCCCCCAAGCCTAAACTGTGTCATGCAATGCTGCGTCTTATTCCGCCCTGCTGCGTCGTCCATCTCGCGCTAAGTGCCGCCCTTGGCGGTTGCGCTCGAAACAGGCCTGCGGGCCTAGTCAATCACAATAGCTACGGCTATTGCTCAATCGTCCTTCTTGCTGTGCGAAATGATACTTGTATGCCATGCCTCAGTTTAATCTTGGTGAACTACTAGGAGTTTTTATCATGATTCAAAAAGATCACAGGTTGATTCGGGTTTATTTCATGCGTTGTTTCGCTGGCGTCTTGCTGGCTGTTCTGGTGTTGTTTGTGGGCTGCGGTGATAGCCGCGTACCCAAAATGACTTCATTGGCGGAGGAAAGCGTTTCTATTGCGGTTCCGGATATACAGATGCCCACCGCCGATTCGACGAGCCCTGCACAGAGTGTGCAAAAGGCCGAAGGCCTGGAATGGGCCTTTCCTCCCACTTATAAGTGGGAGGATGT
>CAZQDA010000080.1:0-13039 GCA_964592155.1 uncultured Christensenella sp. | reverse complement strand
TTGGTTATAAAAGTCTACTTTTTTAGCCAGTCGAAAAACTAAGTTGTGTAAAAAAGAGGGGAAGGAAGCATGAAACGATCGAAAAGCACGGTTGCATTATTGGATTTTTTGGCCCAGGAAACGGATTGCGCCTATTTATCTGATTTACGCAAACCGAATTTGTATCCTGAGCTTTTCGAGGCGATGGAGCATATTGAAGCGGAACGCTATTCTTTTATGGAGTGGAAGGATGCAATCGCCTATATCACAGGTGATGAAAAGGAACTGACCAGTGAGCAGGATGCAAGAGAGTATCTTCTTGGCTACCTCAAAAAATAAGACGGAAAAGAAGGGCGGACGTAATCACAAGTACGTCCGCTTTTTTGTTTGGGAAAAAGACCATAGCTGCCGAGCGGCAAGGGTTATCCTCACAAATTGTTACAATGTCTAAGGGGATTGTTACAAAAAGTTTACTTTCGCGTATGACAACGCAGTGTGTTTTATGGTATAATTGAAAAAATAATTGGGGGATTCTGCGCAGGGCTTACCTGCGGCGGAGCCCTGAGATATGGGAAAGGCAGACAGGCTGTGGGTTTATTTAGAAACAAACCGCTTTTGATCACAATTATCGTAATCGTGATTCTTATCATACTTTTGATTGCGAGCGGCAACAGTAGCGGGATATCCAAAGGAGCCGGCGCGGCGGGAGGGATTTTTTCACCGGTGCAAGAGTTCTTTTATCAGGCATCTTCGTCAATTGGAGGCTTTTTTGATAACCTTGTGGACACGGGCGATACGGCTCAGCAAAACAAAGAGTTGGAAAGTGAACTGGAAGCGATTAAGAGCCAGTCCAATAATTATGAAGAATTAAAAGCGGAAAACGAACGGCTTGCAAAGGCGCTTGAATATAAGCAAAATAATCCCACGCAAGAGCTTGTGCTTGCAAAAATCACAGGAAAAAATCCCGGAAACTGGTTTGACGTGTTTACAATCGACCTTGGGCGTAAGGATGGTATCAAGGAGAATATGCCTGTGATCACCGCGGATGGCCTTGTGGGGCGTGTCGAGGAGGTTAGCTTAAATTCGGCAAAGATTATGGCGATTATCGATGGGCGGAGCAATGTTTCAGCGATCATGGAGCGTACGCGCGACGTAGGCGCGGTCAAGGGAAATATTGCGAACGACGCGCTCGATGTGTCGCTTTACATGAGCTATCTGCCGCTTGATGCGGATGTGGCCGAGGGGGATAAAGTGATTACCTCGGGTCTTGATGGAATTTTCCCCAAGGGATTCAAAATCGGCGAGGTTGCAAAGTCGACCGATACGGAAACCGACGGAAAAAATGTTAAGATTACTCCGGCGGTTGATTTCCGCAGACTGGAAGAAGTATTTGTAGTGATATCGGCGGACGGCGAACAAACGGGCAGCCAATCGGCGGCAAACGAAGTGATTACCGGCGAGGGCGCTGCGCCTTCCGCAAGCGCGGCGGCCTCGGCGACGGCTTCCCCGCAGGAGTAAAAAATGAGATATATTATTTTGGTTCTGTTTGCCATATTTGGCACGCTTTTATCTGGCTCTGTGTTTAGCGGGCTGAACATTGCGGGAATACAGGTGGATATTGTATTGCTGCTGGTTCTTTCGCTCGCGCTCGTGGATAAAAGCGGCGCGCCGATCATTTTTGCGGCGTGTACAGGCATTTTTATGGACATCATGTATTCCACTGTGCTTGGGATTTACGCGCTCAGCTATGCAGCGGCGGCGGCGGTGGTGTTTCTGGTGATGCACAGCAGGGAAAAATTCAATGTTTTGATTTTGTTTTTGGTGGGGGCCGCGGGCTATCTGATCAAGGAGACGGTGATGGCGGTCATTGTATCTATTTTGGGGGCGCGTTTTGAGTTCCTGCCGATTTTGGCACGGTATACTCTGCCAACCGCGGCGCTCACGGGCGGTCTTATGATCATTGCATATTTGTTGATGGCGCGGCTCTATAAAAACGCATGGATGCGCCCGCATGCCGCTTACCGTCCGCAAGATTTCTGAGGGAAATCAGACGGAATGGCGGAAAACCAGAGGGCTTCTCTGGAATAAGATGAGGAAAAAAGGATGTTAAAAAAATTAAAAAACAGGTTTTTTGCAGGCTTAGCGGTGATTGTCGCCCTATTCATTTTTTTATTGGTGGGGCTTGGTAATTTAACGCTCGCGCAGGGAGGAGACCTGACAACACTTTCTGAAAATAAAAAAGTTAGAACGCTGAATCTGAAAGGATCGCGCGGGCAAATCACAGATGTGACGGGAATCCCGCTTGCTTATGACCAGAGCAGTTATGATATTCAGTTTGTAAAAGATCCGTCCAGAAACTCCACAACGGATAAATCCTATTTTACGAATATATTGGATCAGACCATCGCGCTGATTGAGCAGAACGGCGGCAAAACGATTGATACCTTTGCGATCAAGCGTCAGGACGACGGCACGTTTGCGTTTGATTTTGGAATTACAGATCCGGAAGCGGTGGCAAAACGAGAGGAGAACTGGCGCAAGAATATGTTTGTATCCACCACGGCCGCGCCTGACGTGCTTTATCGTGATTTGCGCACCAGATACCGCATTCCGGAGGAATATACCTATGAGCAGGCAAGAAAGCTGCTGTCCATCTGGCAGGAAGTTCAGCTTTCTTCCTATCGCGCCTATCAGCCCATCACCATTTGCAGCAATGTAGATATGGATACGGTTGCGGCAGTGGAAGCCAAAACAGACCAGCTTGACGGCATTCAGGTGGCGGAGAGCTCTGTGCGGGTTTATCCTAAGGATTCCACTGCGGCGCACATCATCGGTTATACTGGAAAAATGGTCGACGAAGATACCATCAAGGAATACCAGAATAAAGGGTATTCCTCTGAAGATAGGATTGGCATCGTGGGTATTGAAAGCACGATGGAACAAAATCTGACAGGGAACTCTACAGAAAAGCAGGGTGCGCGCAAGGTGGAGGTGGACAGCAAAGGAAAGGTGATCAAAGAGCTTTCCTACACGCCCGCGATTCCGGGAAACAGTGTGCGCCTGACGCTAGACCTGGGGATGCAGCAGGCGGCGGAAAAAGCGATCCAGGCGAATGTGGAACAGGTCTATCAGGCACAGGTGGATAAATATAACGATCCCAAATACCGTTATGACCGTGAAGGATATATCGGCTATGACACCAAGCTCAAGGATAGGACGCTCAAGGAAGGGCAGTCGTCGGATTTTGATAAATTAAATCTCGCGCACTCCGGCGCGCTTGTTGTGATGGATGTCAATTCAGGAAATATCCTTGCGATGGCGAGCTATCCGTCCTATGATCTCAATCTGTTTTCGGGCGGTATCGATCAGGCGACGCTTGACGCGATGAATAACGATAAGGCGCGCCCGCTGTTTAACAACGCGGTTTCCTCTACCGGCATTCCGGGCTCTATTTTCAAGATGGTGACGGGCCTTGGCGGACTGATGGAAGGAAATCTTGGTCTGCATGAGGAAATATCAGATATGGGCGAATACAAAGTCGATGTGCAGGAAGGTTATATTGGCGACGATATTCCTGCCTGCTGGGCTTATGTCAAAGGAATGGACAGCGTGCCGGAGCATGCCAATCAGGATATCGCGCTGGGACTGGAGCACAGCTGCAACTACTTTTTCTATGAAGTTGCGAGGCGGATGGGCGTGGACAATATCGTCAAATGGGGCGAAGCGTTTGGCCTTACCTCCACGACAGGCATCGAGCTCACGGGCGAATCAGTGGGAGCGATCGGAAACCAGCAGGTGCTGTATGATAAAACAAAGCCCATCAACCAGCAAAAAACCTCGCGGCCTGCGCTGGTGTACAGCTCTCTTGTAAATTATTTGCAGACCACGTGCGGGGAGAACAGGAGCGTGACCTATACGGATGATCAGCTCAAAACAACCGCCGAAAAGCTGATGCAGCTCGTCGATCCGGCCAACCCGTTTGTGGGAGAGCAAATCAGGCAGATTCTCAATGAAGAGCTGCAAATACCCAAAGAGGTTGCGCTGAATCAGGGCTGGGATAACCAGATCAACAGCATCATCGCCGAGCTGCGCTGGAACTCGACGAAGACCATCATCGATGGAATCGGCTCGGGAATCACGACGATTACGCCTATTGCGGCGGCGCGTTATGTTGCGGCGGTTGCAAACAGCGGAACCGTTTATGAAGCGCATGTGGTAGACAGCATTGTGGATGCAAATGGAAACGTAGTGGAGCAGCGCGAGCCGGTGGTTTATAACAAAATAAACGCGCCGGAAGAGTATTTTGAGGCGCTGCGTGACGGAATGTCCAAGGTAATTACGGGCGAAGACAGTACGGCAAAAGAACGGTTTGAGAACTGGAAATACAAGGACCAGATCGCGGGCAAGACAGGCTCCGGTGTGGTATCGAACATCGATCTCGAAACAAACGCATGGTTTGTGGCGTATGCGCCTCAGGAAAATCCGGAAATCGCGGTGGTTTCCTATATTCCGAACGGAATGTCCGGCGCGAGCGCGATTCCTGCGGCACAGAGCATCATCGAGTATTATCTGGACGGCAAGCAGGCGGAAACGGGAACGCAGGTGCCCACGGGCAATACGCTGGTGCCGTAAAGCCTGAAAGGCTCAGGAAAAACAGTTTGATTCGCGTTCTGATATCATGTATAATGTAGTGCGTAATAGCATGCGTATTTTTTGCGCAAAAGAATGTGCCGAAAGGCAGGGGAGGATAAGCCGATGCAGAATATTGTGACAATCAAGGGCAAAGAGGACGGATTGGAAATCTATCTGGATGAAAAATCCACCTATCCTGTCTTGCGCGAAGAGCTGATGGATAAGCTTAAAAAGAACCAGAATTTTTTCAAGGACAGCAGCACCAAAGTCGTGATCCGCGGCAAAGCGCTTTCCGGTGCGCAGTATAATGAAATTAAGCGCGTGTTTTCGATGGATTTTGGAATCCGGAATGTTTATTGCGGGGATGAGGCGGAGCGTATGAGTACTGCCGAGGTTTCGATCGAGCGTGCAAAGCCTGCGCCCAAGAAGCGGACGCAGCCTAAAGATGAATATATGGACGAAGTGGAGCTTGTCTCCAATGCGTACTTTGACGCACAGTCGATTTTTATTAATAATACCATCAGAAGCGGTCAGAGAATCGAGTGCGAGGGAGATGTTGTCGTAATCGGCGATGTGAACCCGGGCGCGGAAGTGATTGCAGGTGGGAGCATCGCGGTTTTTGGAAAACTGCGCGGGCTAGCGCATGCAGGCTGCGGCGGACGCACGGACGTCTGCGTGGCGGCGCTCAATATGTGTCCCAAGCAAATGCGGCTTTCAGGAAGGGTCGTCACCTTTCCCAATGACCGTGAGGATGTGCACGATGCGGAAATTGCGGAGCTCAAGGATGGCAAGGTGGTCATCCGTCCGGTGAGTTTGCGGTAGGTGGAAAATAATATGCGCGGCGTTCTTTTTACTGCCAGTGGTTGTCAGGAAAAAAACAACCGTCGGCAGGGGATCGTCGGGAAGGGGCACTCCCCATCCCGAAGCGACGCAGGAGCGCTCTAGGAGGTTATCATAAACAGATGGAAAATGTAATTGTAATCACATCCGGCAAAGGCGGCGTGGGAAAAACGACTTCTACGGCAAACCTTGGGACTGGCCTTGCGATGCAGGGGAAGAAGGTGGTGCTGATCGACACGGACATCGGCCTTCGTAATCTTGATGTCGTATTGGGGCTTGAAAACAGGATTGTTTACGATCTTGTGGATGTTGTGGAAGGCACATGCAAATTGAAGCAGGCGCTCATTAAGGACAAGCGTTATGAGGGGCTGTATTTGCTTCCGGCGGCACAAACGAGGAATAAAATGGCGGTTGCGCCCGAGCAGATGAAAGAGCTTGTTGCCGAACTGGAAAAGGAATTCGATTACGTTTTGATCGATTGCCCGGCAGGCATCGAGCGGGGCTTTAAGAACGCGGTTGCAGGCGCAAAATCCGCAATTGTCGTAACGGTGCCGGAGGTGTCGTCCGTGCGTGACGCAGACAGAATCATCGGTCTTTTGTCCGCAAACGGCGTGGATGACGCAAGGCTGCTTATCAACCGTTTGCGTCCTGATCTTGTCCGCAAGGGCGATATGCTGGCCATTGACGATACGCTGGAAATTCTCGGGATTGACCTCATCGGCGTGATTCCGGAAGACGAGATGATCTTCCGTTCGTCCAATCTGGGAGAACCGGCTGTGACGGATAGCGCTTCCATTGCGGGAGAAGCGTATCGTAATGTAACGAGGCGCATTATGGGCGAGGATGTTCCTATGATGGATCTTGAGCAAAAGACAGGTTTCTTTGGAAAAATAAAGAAGCTTTTCTCGAAATAAGCGGAGGTCGTTAGCATGGGATGGTTTTTTAATAATAAAAATAAGAAAAGCAGCCAGGTAGCCAAAGATCGGCTTAAACTGGTGTTGATTTACGACCGCGCGGGAACGACTTCAAACGACGATATGATCAATATGATCAAGAGGGATATCATGCAGGTGATTTCCAAATATGTGGAGATTGACGAATCCGAGTTTGAGATTGATTTCAAGAATGTGCAGAGTCAGGAAGAGGAAGGGATTTCTTCCCAGATTGCGATGAACATTCCGATCAAAAAAATTAAACAGATGGTGAAAAACGCCGGAAGGTAAGCAAAACACTGAAATCTGAAAGAAAGACCGTGTCATGCGCGGTCTTTTTCTACAAAATGACGGAGAATGGATGAAAACAGGACGAATTAACAAAAACATGTGGAAATATGTGGACTGGATACTGGTGGTACTCATCTTTATTTTGGTGGGCTACAGCATTCTTTCCATTGTCAACGCAACGGCAAGCCCCTTTACAGGCGACGAAAAGACGTTCGCGGAATTTTTTGCGAACCTGAACCTGAATTCGGCGATGTGGCAGGTCATCTTTTTTGTGATCGGACTTTTCTGCATGTTCCTTGTTATGCTGGTGGATTATCACAATGTCGCGCACTTCACGAACCTGTTTTATTGGGTTACGGTTGCGCTGTTGGTTGCGGTTTTGTTTTTGGGAAACGAGGTAAACGGAACCACGGGCTGGTTTACGTTTGGCAGCCGCGGGTTTCAGCCGGCGGAGGTATGCAAGGTCTTGATTATCATTGTGCTTGCCAAGGTGATTTCAGACACCACAGAAGGCAATGAAGACGGCTTGCAAACCATGAAGGACGTGTTTCCTGCGCTTTGGCGCGTGATGATTCCGGTGGTGCTGATCATGCTTCAGCCAGACTTTGGCACGGCAGTGGTTTATTTGTTTATTTTTGCGGTCATGCTGTTTATGGCGCGCGTCAGTTGGAAAGTCGTGCTATGGCTGCTGCTGATTCTTGCGGTTGCGGCGCCTATTTTATGGTTTTCTATGAAAGACTATCAACAGGTGCGTATTCTTTCCTTTTTCGATCCGAGCTCGCAAAGCGCGGACGCGACCATGCAGGTTGATCAGGCACGGCTTGCGCTGGGATCAGGACAGTTTCTGGGAAAAGGATTATTTGCCCCCGGATCGCTGTCTCAGCTCAATTATGTTCCGGAGAAGCATAACGACTTTATTTTTGCCGTAACAGTGGAGGCGTTTGGCTTTTTAGGCGGGTTTATTCTGATCCTTCTTTACTTTTTGTTGATTGCGCGCACCTTTATGCTTGCGCTGCGTGCCAAGGATGATTTTGGCGCATACATCATCATCGGCGTTGCGGCGATGACGCTGTTCCATGTGGTTGAGAATGTCGGAATGAATCTTGGGATTCTTCCTGTGACGGGCATTCCGCTGCCTTTCTTTTCCTACGGTGGCTCCAGTCTGGTCACAAACTGTATTGCCTTTGGCATGGTAATCAGTGTGGATATGCGCCGGCAAAGGTGGCAGGGGCAGTAGCGGCGGATTGGTGTACAATCAAAATGATATAAAATTTCAGGAGAAGAAATTAGGTTGGATAGATTAAGCAATGTGGAAAAACCGGCCCGATATACGGGCGGAGAACTTAATAGTGTAATCAAGCAAGGGGCGGATGTTGATTTCGCCCTGTGCTTTGCCGACACCTATGAGGTGGGAATGAGCCATTTGGGGCTCAATCTTCTGTATGAGGTAATCAATGCGATTGACGGCGTTTGGGCGCAGCGTGTATTCTGTCCGTGGGTGGATCGAATAGAGATTCTGCGAGAGCAGGGAAAACCGCTCTGCTCGCTGGAAGGACAAAAACCGCTGTTTGAATTTGATCTGGTGGGAATCAATCTTTCTTATGAAATGTGCTATTCCAACGTTTTGGTAATGCTTGAACTTGGCGGCATTCCGCTGCTCGCGCAAAACAGGAGCGAGAAAGACCCGATTGTGGTCGGCGGGGGTGCGTGTACGGTGAATCCGGAGCCGGTCGCGGATTTTTTTGATCTGTTTGTGATCGGTGAGGGAGAGCAGGTCACGCGCGAGCTGATTGCACTCTACAGGCAGCACAAAGAAAAGGGATTTTCACGAGCCGCCTTTTTAAAGGAGGCGGCGCAGCTTAGTGGCGTTTATGTGCCGTCGCTTTATGAAATATCCTATCACGAAGACGGAACAATTGCGGCCATTACCCCTGCGCAGGGCGCTCCGCAGGTGGTCCGCAAGCGGATCATTAAGGATTTTAACGCGGAGCAGGCGATCAGCAGGCCCGTTTTGCCATATATTAATACAGTACACGACAGATGCACGCTGGAAATTATGCGCGGATGTCCGCGCGGATGCCGCTTTTGTCAGGCGGGATTTGCCATGCGGCCTGTGCGGGAGAGAAGTGCGCAGACGGTGCTTGAGACCGCGAAAAGCGTGATTGCGGCGACGGGCTACGACGAGATATCGCTGTCTTCGCTTTCCTCAGGGGATTACTCGCAGATTGATGAGCTTGTGAGCGGGCTGATCGATGAATTTTCATCGCAACGGGTGTCGGTCTCAATGCCTTCTTTGCGAATTGACAGCTTTGAAAAGGATTTTGCAAACCAGTTGCAGCAGGTGCGCAAAACAGGGCTCACTTTCGCGCCCGAGGCGGGAACGCAACGCCTGCGGGATGTGATTAATAAAAATATCACGGAAGAGGCAATTATGCAGACTGTGGTGCGCGCGTTTGAAAGCGGTGTTTCCTCAGTCAAGCTGTATTTTATGATCGGCCTTCCTACGGAAACCTATGAAGACCTGGATGGAATCGCGAATCTGGTGCGCGGCATCAGGGAGGCTTTTTATGGAGTACCCAGAGAAAAGCGCAACGGTTTTATCAACATCAATGTTTCGGTCTCCAGTTTTGTACCCAAGCCGTGTACGCCCTTTCTGTGGGAGGCGCAGAATGGCATGGAGCAGCTTAAGCAAAAACAGCAATACCTTCGCGGCAAGCTGAAAATGAAGGGTGTGAAATTCAGCTATCACGATGCGGCGCTCAGCTTTTTGGAGGGCGTGCTTGCACGTGGGGATAGAAGGCTTTCACGCGTGCTGCTGCACGCATACGAAAACGGGGCGGCGTTCGACGCGTGGAACGAATATTTTTCACTGGAGCGTTATGAAGAAGCGTTTGCCGCATGCGGGATTGACCCGCTGTTTTATACGGGACGCGTGCGCGGGGAGCAGGAGTTGATGCCCTTTGAGCATATTAGCTGCGGGCTTAGCAAGGCGTTTCTCATAAAGGAGCGCAATAAGGCGTATGAAGGAATCACGACGCCCGAGTGCAGGGAGCAGTGTGCGGGATGCGGCTTGCAGCCGGATTGTGGATTTGTGCAGAAGGAAGAACAATAACATGAAAGCGATTATCAAATACAGCCGCCACGGTGCGGCAAGCTATATTTCTCATCTCGACATGCAGCGCGCGTTTGGCAGGGCAGTGCGCCGCGCGCAGATTGACGCGGAATATTCGCAGGGGTTCAATCCGCATATCGTGATGTCGTTCGCGTCTCCGCTTTCAGTCGGATACGCTACCAATGGAGACTATCTGGAGCTGTCGCTTGCCTCAGAGCAATCCGCACAAGGGATTAAGGATGCCTTGAACCGCGTATTTCCGCCGGAAATCAGGATTTTAGACGTACACATGGCAGCAGACAACAAAAAACTGATGGCCAGAAACCACAGCGCGCAGTATCGACTCAATTTTTATTTTGAAAACACAGGCGATTGTGTTAGAATAAAAGAGACTTTAGAGGAGATTTGCGCTGCGGATTCTTTTGTGACGCGCGACAGGCGCGGAAAAGAAATCGATATCCGTCCGCTGATTCTGGATGCGGGGATGAAAGATGGCGAGGTTTCTCTGCTTTTAAAAAACGCAAGCGACGGCGCGCTGAATCCGGCAGTCATGGTGAGCGCGCTTTTGGAAAAGTCAGAGGTCAGCGCATCGTGCGATATCTGCCGTGAAGAATGTTATGCAATGGAAAACGGGAGCATCATACCGTTTAGCAAGATATAAGTTTTAAAAATTTAAGGAGTTTAGGATGATTAAAAAAATCATAGCCGACGCCAATGCGCACGAGGCGCGTGTTGCACTGATGGAGGATGGCGATCTCGTCGAAATCCAGGTGGAAACACGCGGCAAAGAGCGGCTTGTTGGCAATATTTACAAAGGCAGGGTAGCCAATGTGCTCCCCGGCATGCAGGCTGCGTTCGTGGACGTGGGTCTTGATAAGAATGCCTTTTTATATGCCGGCGACATCCTGTGCGATGAGTCGGATTTCATCTTCGAGGAAGCCGCGGAAGAGGCGCCGGTCAAAAAGAAGCTGGAAGTGCCGAACATCAAAGAGCTTGTAAAGCCAAATCAGGAAATCATGGTTCAGGTGTTAAAGCAACCGGGCGGCACCAAGGGCGCGCGTGTGACAACGCACATTACGCTTCCGGGCAGGCTGCTTGTTTTGATGCCTACGGTTGACCATGTGGGCGTTTCGCGCAGGATTGCGGAGGAGGAAAAGCGTGAAGAGCTCAAGGAGATGCTGACAAGGTTAAAGCCTCAGCATATGGGCGTAATCGTGCGCACAGTTGCGGAAAAAGCATCCTCGGAAGAGATTGAATCCGAATTGAAATTCCTTGTGCGCCTGTGGCAGAAAGTGCAGGAAAAGGCTGATTTTGTGACAGCACCACGGCTGATTCACGCCGAAGAAACGCTGTTGTTCCGCACGGTGCGCGACATGCTCACGGCGGACGTTTCAGAATTTATCATCAACGACAAGGATTATTATGAGAAAGTGCTCGCCGTGGTGAATATCGTTTCGCCCGGAATGGAAAGCAAATTAAAGCTTTTTGAGCACGAGGGAAATATTTTTGACTACTATGAGATTGAAGATAAAATCGGCAAGGCGTTGCAGCGCAAGGTCTGGATGAAAAACGGCTGTTATCTGGTCATCGACGAGACGGAAGCGCTCACGGTGGTGGACGTTAACACAGGAAAATATATCGGAGAGGATAATCTTCAGGATACCATCTTAAACGCGAACATCGAGGCGGCTCAGGAAATCGCAAAGCAACTGCGGCTGCGAGATTTGAGCGGCATCATTGTGATCGATTTTATCGATATGGATAATGAGGAAAACAAGCAGAAGGTGGTGGACGCGCTGAGCGTGGCGCTGAAAAATGACCGCACAAAATCCAACGTCTTGGGCATGACTGAGCTTGGATTGGTGGAAATGACGCGTAAAAAGACGCGGCGCAAGCTTTCTGCGCTCACACAGACAACCTGCCCGTGCTGCGGCGGCTCCGGAAGGGTTTATAATCTGGAGAACATGGCAATGCGCGTGCGCAGGGAAATCATCCGCACGGTAAAGCCGGAAGAACAGGGGATGTATATTGTCGAGGTGAGCGACAATCTTGCCAATTACATTGTTTCGCGCAATAATCAGAACCAGGCGATTCTCCCGCATTACGAAAATGCGCATTTCTTCATTCGCAGCACGCATAACGCGCATCCCGAGCAGATCGTTGTAACGCGCATTACGGACAAGAACGCCCTGTCGGACACACAGGTTTTCTGTTGACACAAGGCGTTTTATGTGGTAACATATTTAACTGAGCCGCTCGCATAAGGTGCGAAACGCATATCGCAGGATATGGACCGATTGCGGCGAGACTGGGTAAGGGAGGTAAACGTTATGTATGCAATTGTAAAATCAGGCGGAAAGCAGTATAAAGTAGAGCCGGGAATGGTCATCAAAGTTGAAAAACTGGATGCTGAGGTGGGCAGCGAGGTCGCTTTTGACGCTTTATTCACGTCGGATGGAAAAACGGTTGCGGTTGGCGATCCGGTGCTGAAAGATGTGGCGGTCAAAGGTAAAGTGCTTGCGCACGATAAAGCAAAAAAAGTGATCGTGTTTAAGTATAAGCCGAAAAAAGACTACCGCAAAAAGCAAGGACACAGACAGCCGTACACAAAAGTAGAAATCATTCAGGTTGGCGCAGAAATTGTTGAGCCGAAGGCAAAACCGGTTGCTGCTGCAAAAGCGGAGGCAGCTCCGAAAGCCGCTGCGGAAAAAGCAACGGCTGTGAAGAAACCTGCTGCAAAAGCTGCGACAGAGAAAAAAGCAACGGCCGCAAAGAAGCCTGCTGCAAAAGCAACGGCAGAAAAGGCAACGGCTGCGAAAAAGCCGGCTGCGAAGAAACCGGCCGAGAAAAAAGCAACAACCGCTAAAAAGCCGGCTGAGAAAAAAGAAGCCGCTGATACAAAAGCGGAATAATCAGGATTTTAACGTAGAAGCGAGGTGTTATTTACATGGCACATAAGAAAGGTGTAGGTAGTTCGAGAAACGGACGTGATTCCGAATCAAAACGCCTTGGCATCAAGCGTTCAGATGGGCAATATGTACTCGCGGGCAACATTTTGGTTCGCCAGAGAGGTACGAAAATCCATCCGGGCAACGGCGTAGGCCGCGGCAATGACGATACATTATTTGCTCTGACGAGCGGTATTGTAAAGTTTGAGCGCAAGGGCAGAGACAAAAAACAGGTAAGCGTTTACGCGAACTAACAAAAACAAAATGGCAGCGTTTGTTCTTTAGGGCGGACGCTGTTTTTGTAT
>CAZQDA010000079.1:0-13493 GCA_964592155.1 uncultured Christensenella sp. | reverse complement strand
GTGACAGGGCGTTACGCGGTTGTTACAATATGACGCTTCCGCAACGACATGTAGCTATTCTGCAACGTAAAATCTTACCCCTGTGTCCCTCGCAAGCATCGCAAAATGGCACCCATTTTTCAGCTTGTTAGGGACGCAGTCCCTAAGACCCACATAATATTAATCTACATTTGATTTATTTGTTGCCAAATTTATTATGTGTACATTTGCGGTCTTAGCATATTTCATTGTGTATGCGGTGCCGCCAGCTTTCCCATCGCAATAACAAATAAGACGATTTGAATGATCTACCATATATCTGTTGCGTTCAAAATAGCAATTTGAATGATATTCTTCACCTGTGTAGATTAATTCATCTGAACGAACCTCTAACGCAACATGCCGTAATCGCCATTCCTCCGACCAGTTTTCGCTATGTTCCGGAAACGGAATAACCGCAATTAACTGTAAATTATTCCACTCTTTGCATTCCTCCCGCATCTCTAGCATTGTCTCTCCACATAAAATATCAAATCCTCGTGCCATCCCACAAAGAAAGTATTGAAACCCATCTAAGCTCGCACAAGCGATGGCTTTGCGTATATCTGATTTCAATTGCTGATAGTTTGGATTATCTACTATCAGGCTGAATGAAAACTTCTCTGGTCGATATCCGCTAAAGCAACAGGTTTGGTTTTTATATTCATACTCCATAATATCCACCTTTTTAACAAAAATATTTTGACCAGCAATGCTGGTCATCATGTGCATGATATTACCATATACTGTAATAAAAAACAAGCACTAAAGGTCAAAAGGGGAATATATGTTTAAAAACAAAAACGCTGATGGAAGCTTGAATGTTTGCGGCACAAAAATTACCACTTTACGCAAAGAATTGGGTTTATCGCAAAGGGCACTGGCAGATAAAATTCAATTGCAAGGTATTGATTTGAGCAAAAATGCGATTCAGCAGATAGAAAGTGGCGAACGATTTGTAACTGATATTGAACTAAGAGCTTTTGCAAAATTTTTTAAGGTCAATTCGGATGCATTGTTAGATTAACAGCATCAGACATTGCGAGAGCGAATCAATGCTATCGAGGCGCACCATTGAAGCCCTCCTTAAGATAGTGCGTAAAATTTTGTGTATACTCCAAATGCCAGAAAAAGTCATCAGTAGCCCTGGCCGCTCAGCCATTGCAGATTCTTAAAGCGAGATGTCAATCCTGTCCCCGAAATAGACCATCAGGTTATCCAGTATCATGCCCCAGTCCCGGATGGGCATGCTCCATTTTTCTGTGATGTTTATCGTTGCCAGATACAGCACCTTCATTAGGGCATCATCTGAAACAAAGGTGCTTTTGGTCTTCGTGACCTTCCGCAGCTGACGATTGAAATTCTCTATTGCATTCGTCGTATAAATCAGTTTGCGGATTTCCGGTGGGTACTTGAACATCGTGGACAGCTCCGGCCAATTTGCCTGCCAAGACTTCACAGAAAGCGGATATTTGGCGCTCCAGCGGGCGGATAAATCCTCCATGGCTAGCAGGGCAAGGTCTTCTGGTGGCAGCCTTGTAGATAGGCTTCAAATCAGCCGTAAATGCCCTTTTGTCCTTGTAGGATACATACCGCGTCGATGAACGGATTTGGTGAATAATGCAGCACTACCGCGGCCAACACAATAGATATGATGATCATTACTATTTTTTTCGTTTTCCCTTTTCTTCCTACTGCATACCATTATATTCGATAATAGACGTTCGTTTCAACATGCCCTAATTCAGCTTAGCCGCTAAATATTTTTCTCCAATATCTTTAATCAGAGTTTTAAATAATTCTTCTTTGTTTGCATTAGATTTCAAACCCGGAGAAGAATTCACTTCGCCAACCACATACCCCTCTTTACCCATCAGCAAATCAAGCCCTGCAAAATCAAGACCACTTGCTTTTGACGTTTTTTCGCTCAATTCAAGAATTTCATCGGTCAACTCAACTGATGTAAAGCTTCCCCCCTGTTTCATATTAGAGCGAAATTCATTAGGATCGCCTGTTTGTCGTTTCACCGCGTACTGTGCTTTGTGGTTCACAGTCACCACTCGAATGTCGAACCCCTTGGAGGTTTCAATATATTCTTGTGCAAGAAACACATTCTTGCTGTCGCGCGCATTTTTCAGCACATTCTCAAGCTCTAATTCTGTGCGCACCAGTATAACACCCTCGCCGCCAAACCCATTGTCCGGCTTTACCACCATCGGCAGACCCAGTGAATGGATCAAGACCTCCTTCGTGACGCTCGGAAAAATGGGAACCGTTTTAATAATAGGCAGCCCTGCCTTGGCCAATACTTGGTATGTGGCAATTTTACTCATTGCAATGCTTTTTGCTTTCATATTGTTATATGCAAAGCACCCCAAAAGGTCTAGCTGATCTCCAAGCATCTTCATATTCAAATCATAGTCGCCAAGCATCATATAAACATCGGGCGGCGCCACTTTTTCCTCTTTGATAAACAACTGAGGGGGCAACCCCGAATCAAGGGTAAAGCGAAGGTCGCCTAAAAAAACCAACCGCACTCCCTTGGGTATTGCATCGCTTGATTGAAATAGCTGCGTCGTTCCTTTGTTTGAAATTCCTTCTCCTACGATAAACCATATATTCAAAACACTATCCCTCCTATTTTTGCCAGCTTTTATCCGGCATATCGCTTATCACCACAGGTATCTTTACTTGCGCCGCAGTTGCGTTTTCTTTGGTGTACTGCTTGATCAGCATCTCGCCAAAGCCTTCCTTCATCACAACAACGCGCAAAGGCTTTAATAGCTTGTCCCTGTAAATCTTATACTGCGCAAGCTTCGCGCACAAGCCTTGCTCTATCATTTGCTCAAGCTGCTGCTGCTTGCCCTGCGCTTCAATACACACAACATAACGTTGCTCTGCATGATTTGGATATACCTGCACACATTTTAAATGAACATCCTGCTCCTTTAAAATCTGATGGATGCAATCGCTCAAATGACTGCCCGCAATTTTTTCCTGCCCAATGCTCGCCACGTCGGAAAGCTTTGTCACAAAATAAATGTTGGGCGTATCTCCGGTGAACCCTTCCACTTTGATTAAGTCTTTTAGCTTATATCGATATAACCCCGCATATGTAGTAATTACAATTTCATATGTTTCGCCGTCTTTTAATTCATGCGCCAGCAAAATTTCTTGCCCGCCTTGTGGTATAAATTCAAAAAATCCACTAAAGATACTCAGCGCGCCCGCAGGTGTGCCCGGTTTTAGCGGAATGTTCATTTTTGTTTCCGACGCGCCATAACCCACATCCATAAACTGTACTGTTTCGCTCAGATAATCGCGCACTTCATGAACATACTGACCAACCGATCCACCCAGCCAAAAACCTGCAACCTTCAAATCCGGCCAATAATACTTGGGAATAAACTGTTGCTTTTCAATCAACATCTCAAGCTCCGCCGCCCTTTTTGGGTTTGGCTGAAATAGATGGATCAGCTCATTTTTAAGGTGTTCCGGCACTTCGTATGCGCATACACCCTCTCTGATGTGTTCTGTCAGCAAGCGCGCATTTTCTATACCAAAATCTATGATTTTACGAAACATCAGCGCATTGTTTCCAAGCACAGCGCTCATATCGCTATGTATCAGCGAGCAACGCAGCATCATATAAATAAGCTGCTCCCCATCAAAATAATTCGCCAAATCCAAAGGATATGCAATGGCCTCTTTTAGCTGCGGGTTCACCATCTCGCCCGTGCGCCCCGAAGCAGTGCCGCGGAGAATACCGCCCACGCTTTTATCGATCGATGATTTATTCGCAAAAACAAAGATTCTTTTCGCCACATTTTTAGAAAATAACATAAAGTTTTCGGCATTTCTTGCTTTTGAAATCGCGCTTCTTGCTGTACTTTCTCGCTGGCTCTCCGGAACATATTTAAAGCCTGAGGTTGTTCCTGACGTCCTATAAAAAAACACCGCTTTGCCCGGGAACAAAATATCGCTTTGCCCTTCCTCGAGCTTGCGTACTTCAGCTTCATAATCGTCCCAATCCGTGAGTGGCATTTGCTTGCGAAATTCATCCACTGTTTTGATGGACGCAAACCGATGTTTTTTGCCAAACTCCGTGTCTTTTGCTGCACCTAACATTTCAAGCAATACCAATTCTTGAGTTTTCGCACAATTCTCATACAAACCATGCACGCCTTTATAAAACGCAAGATCATCGAGGCTCAACAGTACCTCGCTAAGCTGCTTCGTTTTTGCGGCTTCAAAAAGCTTCAAAAGCTGCCAATGCGGCACTGGATGCCCAAGTAGTTCTTTTCCCACGCTCTTCAAAAAAACAGATGCCAAATCTTTTTTGCCAAGCCAAGAATCAAACCCTGCGGACGAATTGACTTCGCCCACCACAAAGCCATCCTCTAAAAACAAAAGGTCTATCCCCGACATATTCAGCCCAATCGCCTTTGAGACTTTATGACACAGCTCCTTTATTTCGTCAGTCAGTGGATATTCTTCCGCGCTGCCTCCCACCTTTAGGTTCGAGCGAAATTCGTCTTGATTCCCCGCCGTGCGACAAGCAGCAAATACCGCCTCGTGTCCAATGGTAATCACGCGTACATCCCGCCCTTTCGAGGTGGAAACATACTCCTGCACCAGCATAAGCGCATCAGACTTTTTGATTCGCTCCAGCACTTTTTCAAGTTCTTCTTCGGTCATGATCAATTCCACGCCCTCGCCACCAAAACCATCATCCGGCTTTATCACCATAGGCAGGCCGATCTCTTTTATGAGTGTTTTTCGAGACATATTCTTGTGAAAAACCAGCGTCTTTACAATAGGCAAGCCTTCTTTTGCCAGCACCTGATAGGTCGCAATTTTGCTCATAGCAATATGTTTTGCCTCTACCGGGTTAAAGTTTAATACCCCCAGCCTCTCCAGATGCTTTGCAAACGGAAACACAAATCCTCCCTCCGAATCGGCAATCATAAAGAAATCAGGCGGTGTTGTCGCTTGTTCATTGACCCATATTTTTGCTGGCAAATGATAATCGATCGAATACGCGACATCGCTGCAATTTATAATTTCAAATTTGTGCTCGCCCATGTCTACAGTGTCGAGCAGCCTTTGCGCGGACTGATCAAACTTTCCTCCGGTTAATAACCAACCTTTCATTTTCATACCTCCTGTTATTCCGTATCAATAAGTGAGAAGAAGAATTTCTGACGCACAATCGTGTCGATCAAACGTACAGGCTTAAGCTGATTTCCTGAAATTCCCCTCATAATCATAAGGTCTCGATAAAGCGCAAAGCTTTCCCTTTGCAGCAAATGGATTTTAAGCGGTGCCAGAATTTTTTCCGTTACTTTTTTTCCATAAGACGGGTTGGCAATTGCCATTTTTTCTTCCATCACATCCCTGATTTTCTGCCGATCCTTGCCTTGTTTAAACTGTTCTCCTTCAATAAAAATGACATATTTCGCAGGGAAGGTATCGGTATCTGCATATGCGCTGTATTCCACCAGCTCAAAGCCGCACGCCTTCGCTGTTTCTTTCACCGCCCAACCAAGCGCCTCATCGTTCGTTTTTTCACCCGCGAGGTTGATCGATTGGCTTAATCGGTAAACAAACTTGATCAGCGGGCATTTTTTATAAAAACCCGTTACGCGAATTGCATCTTGTATGCGATATCTGACAAACCCCGACAAATTGGTAAGCACAATTTCATATACGTTACCCACTTCTAGCTGATCGAGCGTAAGCGGGGCAGCCTCCTCACTGCTTTCATCATCTGTGATGGGAATAAACTCGAAAAAGATGTTGCCTGGTATCAGCAGCATTTCATCGCTATCAAGCGTGTTCGGCGCTGCCATCAGCCCTTCTGAAGCGCCATACACGCTAAAATATATGGGAACATCACCCAAATACTGCCGAATTTTATCGGTATAGACAGAAAACCCGCCGCCGCCGATTGCGCCAAGCCAAGCAAATTTTTTCCAGATGCGCGGCACAATAGGCGTATCAAAGCCTTTTTGAAACTCTGCCTGAAGCTCCGCACCTCTCCTTTTATCGGGCTTGATGCTTTTGAGCAAAATTTCTCGCTCTTCTTCAGGGATTTTAACAGACGGGTCGATCGTCCCATTGATGATGTCATCGGTGATCATCTGCCAATGCGCCTCCAGATACCGAAACAAATCAAGCGGCGTGTTCATAAATGCCGCCGCAATAAAGGATAAATCATGCTCCATTAACGCAAAGCGCAAATGAATATATTTTAGATCCATAGTCACAGTGGGAAAGGTTGCAAGAGTGGGCGATACAAACAAAACATTTAACAGGCTCTTGTAGTGCTCTATCGCTTTTCCCGATATCGATCCATACGAAACCCCGTTATAATACTCAGAAAATTTGATCTCTGCCAAATTGAGACCGCGCGTTTTTTCCCACGCTGCGCCACAATGCTTGTGCGCCATATACATCGCATAATTCAGTGAATAATCGGCAAAAATATCATAAGCATGTTTCACTACCGGTATTTTTTTGGGGTTATCCACACTACCGGAGGTTGCCGCATAATGATACACATCCGCAGCGGAAATCAGATTTTTTTCGCCCGCAAGCATTCTATGAATGTATCGCTCATAATCATCGTAGGTTGTATAGGGAACTTTGTTTTGAAAATCCTCTACCGTTTTGATCTCTTGATATCCATATTTTTTCCCAATCTCAGTATCGGCATTTTCTGTCATCAAACGAAACAGCATTTCTTTGTTGTGCTTCATTGGGTCGTCAAGCATCTCTTCTAATTGCTGCGCCACTTCTCTGCCCTTTTTCACTTTCATGTTCAGCACTGCTTTTGTAATAAATTTTAACATAACTCTCCTTTATTGCGCATATGCACTTAAGTAAAGCTCTGCATATTTCCCGTTTTGGCGCATCAAACTTTCATGACTTCCCATCTCTAATATATCCCCATTTTCCATATACAAAATGCAGTCGGCATTTTGTATCGTAAACAGACGATGCGCAATGATAAACGTTGTTTTGCCCTTCATCATTTTTTCCATCGCCATCGTAATCATCAGCTCTGTGCGCGTATCAACGCTAGATGTGGCTTCATCCAGGATCAACATCTTCGGTGATGCCAAAATAATTCTGGCAATTGCAATGAGCTGCATCTCACCTTGTGAAAACGCAGTGTTCTTCTCGCCTATCACAGTGTCATACCCCTTCGGCAATTTTTGTATCACACTATGGCACTGCGCTTCTTTTGCCGCCTGTATGATTTCTTCATCTGTGGCATCCAGCTTGCCATAAGCAATGTTTTCTCGGATGGTGCCGGAAAACAACCACGTATCTTGCAGCACCATTCCAAAATTTTTACGCAAACTATTTCTGGTGATGGTAGCAATATCGATGTCGTCCACAACAATTTTTCCTTCGTTGACATCATAAAAGCGCATGAGCAAATTAACAAGAGTTGTTTTACCTGCGCCTGTTGGACCCACAACCGCAAAAACCTCTGCGGGTTTTGCGTGCAAGCTAACATCTTTCATCAATATATTATCAGGCGTATAGCCAAATTTCACATGCTCAAACTTCACATCGCCCTCTCCGCTCACTGCGGCGGCGTTTGTGTTTTCGCCCTCTTTTTCATTCTTGACATTGAGCAGTGTAAACACGCGCTCCGCGCTAGCCATTCCTGCTTGCATACCATTTATGTTGTTGACGATCGACTTGAGCGGGCCTTCTATTTTCTTTGCATAAATCAAAAACAACAGCATATCACCCAGCGTAAAAGTCTGCTGCAAAATCAACAGCGCGCCGATGACGCATATGCAAATATAACCCAGATTGTTAATCAGCGTTGTAACTGGCGCAATAAACCCCGACAAAAACCGCGATTTTCTGTACGAATCACGCGTCCTAGCATTGATTTCATCAAATCTTAACTGCGCCTCTTCTTCATAGCAAAAATATTTCACTACATTTTGCGCCACATAGATTTCATCGGAAAACCCCGTCAGCTCTCCCAACTGTTTTTGCTGCGTGCGAAACAATTTTTTAGTTTTTTTCGTGATAAACTGCATCACAAACACGCTTAAAAAAACCACCGCCAAAAATATTGCAGCCAGCACAGGAGATATTGTGAACATCACGATGATGATCGTTGCGATCGTTACGACGTTTACGAGTATGCTAGGCATTTCACCCTCAAATACCGAAGCCATATTCTCAATGTCGTTGGTGGCGATGCTCAGCAAATTTCCATGAGAATGTGTATCCAAATAATTTAAGCTCACGCGATTGAGCTTTTTGTGCATAGCTTGTTTAATTCTTTTGACAATCTCTCTGGAAACCTTTAAATTGGTACGTTTTGCACAGTAAAGAATCACACCGCTCACAATGAAAAATGCGGCAAGGGCAATTAAGCTGATGGAGATATAAGGAAAGTCTACGCCCACGCCATTTTCCACACTTTTTTGAAGGCTGTTTGTCACATTTTTTGTGAATGTAGACCCAAGCACATCCAGCACCGCCGCCGCAGCGAGCAAAATCGAAGATAAGATAATCAGCTTGCCCTTCCCACTTACAAAGGATAAAAACTGCAAATAGTATTTTTTCTTGCTTTTACCCATATCAAGCATCTCCCCCTGTTTGAGAACGTAAAATGTCCTTGTATATTTGGCAGCTTTTAAGAAGTTGGTCGTGCGTGCCCTGACCTGCAATCTCGCCTTCATCGAGCACAATAATATGGTCGGCACTTTTTATGGTGCTAATGCGCTGTGCTACAATGATGCGCGTGCTGCCTTCAAAATTTTGATTGATTGCCGTGCGCACTTCAAAATCTGTTTTGTAATCAAGCGCGGAAAAACAATCGTCGAACATATATATGCTTGCTTTTTTAAGCAGCGCACGCGCAATACAGAGCCGCTGCTTTTGCCCGCCGGAAAGACTTTTCCCCTCTTGCGCCAGCACCTCGTCCAAACCTTTTTTATCTACAAATTCTTTTGCGCCAGCAATCTCTACCGCGTTTAAAATTTCTTCGTCGGTTGCGTTTTTATTGGCAATTTTCATGTTGTCACGTATCGATTCTGCAAACAACGCCGATTTTTGCGGAACAAAGGAAATGGCACTTCTCAGCTCCTTTAAAGCACAATTCGCCACGCTTACCTCGCCAAATTTTATGCTGCCCGAAGAACAATCGTTCATGCGCAAAATAAGGCTTAATAACGTCGATTTCCCCGAGCCCGTCGCGCCTACGATCGCCGTTGTTTTCCCTTGCTCAGCACAAAAGCTGATATTTTTAAGCACCAATTTTTGAGCGCCCGGATATCCAAAGCTTACATCATCAAACGTTATTTTTGCCTTTTCATCTTCGAGCGAACTTGGATTTTTAATCGAATGCATCGTAACCTCGGCGTCCAGCAGCTCTAGCACCCTTGATGCGCTCACCTCCACACGCGGCAACGCACTAAATAAAATCATGACAGATGTAATTGTCATCATAAACAAGGAGATGTACTGTATGAACTGCATCAGGTTGCCAATCATGATTTGTTGCGCCGCAATTTGATTTGTGCCAATCCATAAAATGATTACCGTGGTTAAACCAAGCACGATTTGTATGGCAGGACCAAGATAGTTGATCGACAAATTGGCTTGTACAAACTGATCGGTCTGCTGCGCATTTGCTTTTGCAAATTTATCCTGTTCGTAATCCTGACGGTTAAACGCACGAATCGACCGCATTCCTTTCAATTTTTCGTTGATCAACATATTGATTTTATCAGTAAAAACTTGCACTTTTTGATATAATGGTTGAGACTTTTTGATTGCCCTGACCATAAAAAACAACGTAAGCGAAAATGCCGCCAGCACAACCAGCGTCAGCTGAATATTAATCACAAACGCAAATACAAGCGCGCCCACACCCGTTATGGGTACAAGGATTAAGGCACGAAGGCTGTTGATGACTACCGTTTGCATTTGCACGGCATCATAATTACTTCTGTTGAGTAATGTCGCCACACCAAATTTTTCAAAATCGCCTTGAGAAAACTTTAATGTTTTTGAAAACATATCTCTACGAACAAAGCTTGAAAATTTGGCTGTTACCAGCGCCGAAAAATTTGCCGATCCGGCCACAGTAATCAATGAAATAATCGACACCCCAAGCATGAGCAACCCCTGCGTCAAGATGTATTGGGTGTTTCCTGTGGTTACACCCTTATCTACGATGTTGCTCATCAGCTTTGGCAAAAAAAGCTGGCATATGGCTTGCGTGATAACAAAAGCAAACACCAATATCACCTGCACTTTATACTGCGCGAGGTATCTTCGAAACAATTTAAACATTGACATAATAAACTTAACCCTTCTTGCGTTAATTGACCGTCAAAAATTCCCCCACGCCCGTCATATCAAAAACCTCTTTAATATCTTCGTTAAAATTTTTAAACATAAGCTGTTTTTGCTGTGACGTTGCTGTTTTTACACCCAGCAAAATAACGCGCAGGCCTGAGCTCGAAACCATATCTGTCTGCTCCATATCCACCACTACCTGTTGATTCGCAGACAGCGCCTCTAGCAAAGCATCCTTAAATTCCAGCGATGTCATCGTATTGATCGATCCCTCCACACGGATAACCAATGCCCCGTTTTTCTCTTCTTGTGTCATCTGCACTGTTTTATTCCTCCACGGTTTTATTTTTATTTTCGCCAATTTTTTTTACTAAATACAATATGTTCTGATCATCTGTGCGCTCATACTGCACCTCGTCCATAAAATTGCTGACCATAAACAGCCCAAGCCCGCCGATTGTAACATCCATAACATCCGACTCTTGTATTCGCTCACCTATGTCGGTCGGGTCGAACGCTATGCCATTATCTACGATGCGCAGCACGATCTTATTTCCGTCTTCTCTTGTATACAGCGAAATTTCCATCATGCCATCTTCTTGATCCACGTAAGCATACGATACAATGTTTACAAATATCTCTTCAAGCGCAATGATAAATTGTTTTTTAATTTTTTCACTTGCGCGCGTCTGATCCAAAAACGCTTTCAACTCATCAAAAACACCTTGTAATTCTTCCATTTTTGCAGGCACGTGAATACGCTTTACTTTATCTTCCCACGAGAAGAGCAACAGCGCAATGTCATCAGCCTGCTCGGCATTGCCCACAAAATCATCAAGCTCCGCAAGCAGCCCATCACCAATCAACCGAAGACTTGTTTCATATTTTACACGCTGCAGAGCCTCCAACATACGCCGCTTTGCAAAAAGCTTACCCATTTCATTGAGCGCTTCTGTTATGCCATCTGTATAAAGCAACAGCTTATCTCCGCGCTTCAATTGAAAAAATTCGCTTTTCAGCTCAATATCGGGAAGCGCCGCCAATATACGTCTTTTCTTGCAGTTAATTTCCGTTACTTGATCCCCGCGAATGAGCACCGGTGGGGTATGCCCGGCATTGACACATTCAAGCTGTCCTGTTTTCACATCAAATATTGCCGCAAAAACTGTCGCAAACATCATTTCATCATTATTTTTACACAGCTCATTATTTGCCAAAGTCAATGCCGTGCTAACAGGCATACCCTGAAGCATATAATTCTTAATCGAGTTTTTCACATTCATCATAAAAAGCGCTGCGGGAATGCCTTTTCCTGAAACATCAGCAATGAGGAATGCAAATTTATCCGCTCCTAGCCTGAAAAAATCATAAAAATCTCCACCTATATTTTTTGCAGGGGTAATGTAGGTGTAAATATCAACCTCAGGAACGCGAATAAACGAACGATAATCCGGTAGAGTCGCGCTTTGAATGATCCACGCAAGCTCCAGTTCTTGCTCGTTTCTATGTTTTTCAAGCTCAATGTGTCCTTTTAAAGCCGCTACTGTCGAATTGATATCTTGAGATAGCTGTGCAAATTCAATATTTTGATCCACATTCAACTTCACAGAAATATCCCCTGATATAATTTTTTTCATGCCGCCGTTGAGCATATAAATGCCATCTAACACTTGCGTTTTTACAATCTTGGAAACCGCCAAAAAAATCACAATCAGAACTAGCGGCAACATAACCGCCAACACCAAGACAACCAAATCACGAACGCGAAACATTTCGGAATAATAAACAATTCCTATAATATAGCCGGTGTCATCATTTGTCATCAAGTAGCTTTGCGCTAGCTCGTTATTCGGTATTTGAAAGCTATCATAAACATATAAAATCTTTTTCCCATCGAAGTATGCGTCCTTCGTGCCCGAGGGTTCACTTAGCTCTATTTCTATAAAGTTTTGAATATTGTCATAAATCATACTTGCCTGTATACTCGATAGAATCCGGCCGCTTTTATCCACGATCAGTGTAAAGTCATACTGATTTGTTTTGATATAAGACGCAACAGAAAGTATGTTGCCCGTAGTATTGATAAGCTCAATCGTATCTTGATCGATCCCAATTTGAAGCACAATATCATTTACCGCGTCCTCCGTTTGCATCGCCAAGCCTACATATCTCATTTGCTTGCCATCACGTCCTCTTTCTTGCAAATCTTGAAATATGTAGTTTCCCTTAGACGCTATCGCCTGATTGTAAAACTCGCTTGATTGCTCCTCGGATTTCATGTCATACCCAATATTACCCCGGTCAGTCGAATTAATAATCATCCCGTCCTTATCAATGATATTGATTTCACTCACATGCGCGTTTTTTTTAACAATCTCCTCTAGGCAAACGGTTAAATCACTCTGCTCCAGCGCGTTTGCATCTTTTTTCCATTTGTTATACAAGTCGTCTAGCGTCGCTTTATAATTATTTTCAAATCCCTTGAGCATCGCTGCATCTTCTGTAAGCTGATTTTGTATATCAGCTTTGACATATTCTACTTCGCTCAGCTTTTTATCCAGCATCGTGTAATATTCTTGAATGGTCAAAAAAACAAAAACAAAAACAAATGCGCACAAGAATGTAAGAATAAGCATTTGAACAAGCCTCATTTGAAATATATTCTTTATATGCGTATCGCTACGTGCTTTCTTCACCCGCGTCTCCTTAATGAATATCTACTGAATAAAACAGCGTTTTCTGCCTTGAAGCCATTACGTAATGCGTCTGATTGGATGAATTTTATAGTAAAACCAATTGCTTTTTCTTATGCTTCATTTTGACTTTATTGTACCATATAAAGCGTCGCAAAAGCGTCGGGGTATCCATACTGTTATGCACAGAATGTTTTTTGGATGTTTATCAAACATCATCAACGCGCTTTTTCCTTTTAGATATCCCATGAAGCTTGATGCACTTATTTTGGGCGGTATGCTCACCACAACATATGTACGTGGTCTACCATCAAATGTCCTTCCGGTATCTTTACACCCTTATATTTGCACATCCATTTCGTATGTGCTAGACTATGCATTTTGTTTGCCATTAAATCACCTTTCCTTTCTTTGCATAGAGGCTTGAACATCTCTATA
>CAZQDA010000078.1:0-13731 GCA_964592155.1 uncultured Christensenella sp. | reverse complement strand
TTTGCGATTTTTCGAATCATGATTTTTCAAACGCTTATTTCAGCAAATGCGAAATGCATTCCTGCAAGGGCACAGGCGCAAACCTGCATGGTTCATTCATGCAGGATATAGGTATTTTTGATAGTCAGTTCCGTTACGCTAATTTTAACGGCGCAAAGCTGAAAAATGTGGAGATAAGCGGCTGTGGAATGGATCACGCTGAGTTTTCCGGCTGCTCCCTTAAAAATCTTGCGCTTGCGCAGATGGATTTCTCACAGGCAAATTTTTTCGACACGCCTTTAAAAGGCGTTAATTTCACGGATTGCCGGATTGATGGAATCATTGCCTCGCAGGACGAGCTAAAAGGAGCGATCATAAACGTCCAGCAGGCAGTGGAGCTTGCAAAACTGCTTGGCGTGATCGTCGTTTGAATCAAAAAGCCTCCCTCACTCGTTTTGTGGTGCAGGAGGCTATTTTTCTTATTATTTTATGAGTCCTTTTTATCGTCTTGGTGCAACTTTTCTTCAAACCTGTAAAAATCCGCGTTCTCTTTTGCGGAAATCTCTTCGTCCGTCATGGGCTTTCCGCTTCCAGCCAGCACATCGGAAAGGAGGACAAACCCATAAATGATGGAAAACACCGCCAAAAGAACGCCGATCGTGTTCATGGCGATCATCCATTGAAACACGACAATCAATACGCCGCCCACAATTGCAACTACGCCCGTGCCAATATTTTTTTGATATCCTGACATTTCTAATTTCTTTTTCTCCACACCCTCCAAAATGCGCAGCACACCCCAGATCACCAGCCAGATTCCCACCAGAACCGGCAGGAAAAGCACGATTGCTTTATCAAACACCAAAATCAAAATGCCAATGATAATATTCATGATGGCAATGATTGTATTTGTCGAAAAAAATGACTTTCCGGAGGTTGCCAGCAGCCGTAACACGATCTGCGCCGCGCCCGCTGCAATCAGGCCGATAGAAGCAATCCATATCGCCACCACAACCGAAATAACCGGCGCCGCCAGCATCACGCAGCCAACAACCAGCAAGAGAGCCCCCAGGATTATTTTGACAGCCTTATCCATTTTTTCGGTCTTCATCGATTCATCATTCCTCTCCATGATTGGTATTCTCGGGATCGTCTTCCGGCGTACCTCCGCCCGGGCCGGGCACCACCTTTTGAAGCGCGGCGCCGTAGCTTTCCGCGTCCACAAGTCCGCGCAGAATTGCCAGTTTGGGCACCGTTCCCTCATTTGCGGCTGTTTCCACCACCACCAAATACAGCTTTCCGTCGCTTTCATTGAGCGCGATGATCCAGTTGACCTCGCGCGAACGGTTTTCGCCCACCTGCGCCGTTCCTGTCTTCCCATAAATTTCAAATTTATTGCCCAGAAGCGCTTCATATCCGGTTCCGTCCACCATCACGCGGCGCAGTGCGGGTTTTTCGATATCGATCACAGTCTGGCTCATGGTGCCTTCTTTATAGTTGCTCACCTGCTTTTCCTCTACCGTCGTTTCATTCTCGTTTTCATCGATGGTGAAGGTACGCTTCATGAGCGTTGGGTTGACCATGTTCCCGTCATTTTCCAGCGCGGTATACATCGTCGCAAGCTGCAACGGGCTGATGACAAGCTGCCCTGTGCCATAGCCGGTACGCGCAAGCCAGTCCAGCCAGTCGATGCTGTCTTCCTCACCGCTGACCATGCTGGACGCTTTCACCGGAAGCTCAAACGCCGGAGGCTCGCCGCCGATGCCGACGCTTTCCAGATAAGCCTTGAACGGCTCCAATGTGGTTTGCAGCGCATAATATGCAAAAAAGATATTATCCGAAGACTTCATGGCCATTTCATAATTATAGGGTCCTGTCGCCACTGTCTTGGAATAAATAGCCCCCGAATGCCATCCCTCCATGTCCGGCGTCCAACTGTAGGAGTCCGACTTATTATCTTCGGTGCGCGGCGGCGTTTTTTTGATCGGCGGCTCGGAGCCTGCCGTCAGAATGCCCGCATTGATTGCCGGCACTGAGGAAAACGGCTTAAAAGAGCTGCCCGGCATAAACGCCGACTGCGTCGCGCGGTTCAGCAGCGGATTCCCACTGTCTTCCTTGCTGTAATGATCCCATACCGCGGGATCGAGCGGAAAGTTAAACAGATTGTTGTCAAACGAGGGATAGGAAACGAGCCCTTCCACCGCGCCTGATTTATAATCCATGACAATCACGGCGCCGCCCTCGCCCTCTTTTAAATTGGCAGCCATCAACGTATACGCTTTTTGCTGCGTATCAGAATTGATGCTGAGCTGCACGTTTGTCCCGTCCGTCTTTTGATCTTCATATAAGATTTCCTTTTGGGTTCCCTTATCATCTTCTATATAGATGATTTTTCCGTCTTTGCCGCGCAGCGTGCTTTCGAGCTGCTGCTCAAGCCCCGCCTTGCCCACACTGGAATTTTCCGTCAGGCTTTCGTCCTGCGCAAGCTGCTCCTCCGACGGCGAACCCATATATCCAATGATATGCGCCGCATCGTCCTTATAGGGATAATAACGGATCGGCGTAAGCCGCTCTTCATCCGCGCCCAGTCCATTAACTGCTGAAATCGCTTCCTTTTGTTCGTCCGTCAGCGTATTTCTGGGATATGTAAGCAACACCTCGAGCGGATAGCCCTTTTCAATGGCATTGTCGTATTTTTTTTGTATTTTGTCCTGATCCGCGCCAAAATTGGAACCCAGGAATGATTTGACTTCGTTGATATCAGGAGACTTTTCGAGATCCAGATAGATGCTTTGCGCAAAATCGTTTTTGGCGAGCACCTCTCCATCCGCTGAAAAAATCTCTCCCCGCGCGCCTGTTTGTGATGTGGAACGCACCTTGTCGCCCTCTTCGAGCATAGGGAGAATGAGGCTGGGCGTATAAAGAATGGAAAAGCCCTGCGGCCCTGAAACAATGTCTGCGGAATAATCATAAGAAACTTCGCCAAGCAAATTACTTTGAAAACGCAGCGTATACGTCAGTTTATAATCCGTTTCCGATTCTTTTTCCACGTTCCGGCTCACAAGGCTCACGTCCGTGAACTCGAGCGCATCATAAATATTCTGAAAGCGCGCGGTAAACTCGTCGCGTGTTTTCACGTCCGACGTTAGAATATAAACGGAATCAAATGCGCCCGCGTAATCCTTTTGCGCAAGCTTGCCCACAAAGGAAGCCGCCACGCTGTCCGCGCTCTGTGTCACGGAGGCGCACCCGCTGAAAAGGGGCATGCAGGAAACCAGAAATAAAATGCTTATTATAATGTAGGGCAGGAATTTTTTTTTCATGAACAACCTTCGCTAAAATTTTTACAGCAAATACAATAAAGTATGCTGCATAGCAGTTTCCGGTAAGAGTTTGCTGTGCAAACTTTTGAGCAACCGCAATAATGGCATTATACTATTCTTTCGAAAAAATTGCAAAAGCGTCATCCTTTGTTTATAAATTTACAACAACTCTTTTTTCGTTCCTTTTTGGCTTTCTTCCCCCATTTTAATGGTCATACTACGCCGCAAAATTGACTTTCCCTCCATTTTGGAGTATAATATTTTTACTTTCGTAGTTTTACTATGAAAATTTGGAGGTTTAAAACATATGCCATTTGGTAAACGGAAAAAGGATGTCGAGCTTCATCCCAATACCAAGTATCAGGATATCCTTTACACCGCGAAAAAATATTCGGACGAGGATGATCTGCCCGCCACGCGTTCCACACGCAGGCGCGAAAGCAGAGCTCCCGGAAAAATGGAATCCCTTTTTTCCTCACTCAGCCTGTTCCATGTAAAGCGCTCAAAAAACAGCAGCGTAACGCCCGGCAAGACCCGCGCGAAGAGCATTCCTGTTGCGTCTGCACCGTCCTCTTCAAGGGGAACCGGCAGAGTGATCCTTCCGGAAAGCGGCGGCCGCAGGTCTCGGTCTTCCGGCAACGGATTTTTTAAGGATAATTTTATCCGCACGACGGTTTTGGCCTGTGTTGCGGTTGCAGTCGTTTCTGCGATTGCCATTCCGACAACATTTGCAAAACCTACCACGGCAATTACCTTAAATGATAACGGACGCATTTTGGAAGCGTCTACCGCCGCGCAGACGGTTGGAGAATTTTTAGAAGATAACCAAATCGAGATCGGCGCGGACGACGTTTTGGAGGCCGAGCTTTCCGATCCGGTTTCCGAAGGTCAGGAGATCATCATCCGCCGTGCAATGCCCCTTACCGTAAGGAGCAACGGTCAGGAAATCGTGATTAATATGCTCGCCGGTACGGTGCAGGACGCACTCGATAAGGCGGGCGTTGTTCCCGGGGAACACGACGAGGTCTACCCTTCTGCGGATTCCTTTATTTCGCCGGGCATGACGATTGACCACATTATCGTTACAACCGCCACCAGAACGGAAGAGCAGCCCATTGCTTTTGAAAACAAGACAAAAGAAGATTCAAAGCTTGCAAAGGGCAAAAAGGAAATCGTGCAGGAAGGCGAGGAAGGCATTCTGCAAATCACCTATACGCAATTGTTTAAAAACGGCGTCTTGGTTGCAGAGGATGATATTTCAAGGGATGTCATCAAAGAGCCGGTCAATCAGGTTATGGCAATCGGCACTTATGTGGAACCAAAGCCGGAGCCCAAGAAAACCACACCCCCGAAAAGTTCCTCTTCAGGGAATAAAAATTCGTCTTCAGGAAATAAGGGTTCCTCCTCTTCAGGCAGTTCTTCGTCGGGCTCCTCGAGCAGCGAGCCTGATCTGGACGGAAAGACTGCCCGCAAGATGCAGGTCACCGCTTATTGCTCCAACTGCGATGGCGGAAGCCGCACCGCGTCCGGCACCTATCCGCGCGGCGGCATCACGCTCGCGTGCAATTCGCTTCCGTTCGGCACGAGAGTCTCCATTCCCGGCTTTGGCGTGGGCATTGTGGAAGACACCGGCGGAATGGGCGGCAATGTAATCGACGTCTATATGGGCGATCAATCCAGCGAAGACGTGTGCAACGCATGGGGCCGCCAAAATCTGACAGTTTATATTTTGAACTAGTATTGAAAAGGAAAAACGGCAGGTAGCGTTACCTGCCGTTTTTTGTTATACTATTCAGGAATCGATCAAAGGAGTATCACCAGAAATGAATCTGACGTCCCCCCGCGAAATTTCACGCCTTCTTTCTGCAAACAACCTATCCCCCCTGAAAAAATTCGGGCAAAACTTTTTGTGTGACGAAAATATCGTCCGGAAAATTGCGGACAGTATCGGGCTGACAACGGAAAGTTATGTGCTCGAGATCGGCACAGGCCTTGGCGCGCTCACCTGTGCGCTTGCGCAGCGAGCCAAAAAAGTCGTCACAGTAGAAATCGATCAGGGGCTCTTAAAGCTGCATGCGCAAACGCTCGCGGGCTATGACAATATTGTTGTAATCGATGGGGATATTCTAAAATGCGACCTTTCTGAAATCTGCAGGGATCAGTTTGACGGAAATCCTTTTTCTGTGTGCGGGAATCTTCCTTACTATATTACCAGCAAAATATTAATGCAGGTTTTAGAATCCGGCGCTCCTGTTTTAAGCGTGACCGCTATGGTTCAAAAAGAGGTCGCTCAGCGTCTGTGCGCACAGCCCGGAGATACGGATTACGGCGCGCTCACCGCTTCCTGTCATTACTATACCACGCCGGAACTGCTGTTCACCGTTTCGCGCAATTGTTTTTATCCTGCGCCGGACGTTGATTCCGCCATCCTGCAAATGAATCTTGCTTGCCCTGTCTGCGCTGTCCCGCGTGAGCAATATACGGCTGTTGTACGCGCTGCTTTTGCAATGCGGCGCAAGACCATCTACAATAACCTAAAGGGGCTGTGCCCCGATGGGGATGCGGCATGCGTTCTTGACTCCTGTGGAATTGATCCCAAAACACGCGCTCAGGACCTGACTCCGCGTGATTTTTGTGAGCTTTCAAAAATTATTTTTCAAAAATAAACCTGTCTTGGCAGTCCCCATAAATTGCAAAACCGCCGGATCGCAAATCCGGCGGTTTTTTAGTCAAACGATGTGCAGGCAATTTTTATAAGAACGGGTTACGCTCTGCCATATCGTATCCCTTTGTAAAGCGCGGTTGCGCTGTCGAGCACAAAGGCGAAGATCAGAATGCAGACAAAGAACTGCATAAAATATCCCCAAAACACATTGAGCGTACCCGCCGCTTCCGCGAAGCCTGTGTTCAGCGCTGCCGCCTGATCGATGAGCCCTGTGTTCCACAACTGCGGATTTGTGAAGATCGCGCAGGAAATCCCCAGGGCAACCAGATTGAGCACAACTGTCAAAATCCCCAGCCAAAGCGTGTATCTGCCCACCGCCACGCGCAAGGCCTCCCGAATGATTCCCAGCACAAAACAGATATTGAACAGCGGCAGCAGGACAGCCAGCGTTTCCAGATTAAAAATCGGAATAAAGTGCATCGTGCCATCCGTCCCCGCAAGCCAAAGCCCCATCACATATGGCACAAAATTAAATAGTATGATCACAACCACAGTAAACACAATGCCCGCAATGCATTCACCCTTTTTGATGACAGCCGATTCAGACGGAACAGGCCTGTCCTTCAAATCCTGCGGTTTCCACATGCCGTTCATCGCCTCTTTGATGTCCACCTTAACCGAATAACGCTCAATGATCACAAAAATGATCGTTACCCACGCAAATCCCTGCACAAGCCCCATGATGATGTTTGCGATCGCCGCGCCCACAGTCGTGGCAATATTTTCTATAAAGCTTCCCATTATCATACCGGTTTGGGTGCTTCCCTCGCCAAAACCATTCGCTATCCACGTAACATCCTGCGCAACGCCCTGCACAATCATGGCAATGATCATGCCCACTGCAACCGCAATCAGTACAATCTTAAGCACAAACCAATATTGCTCATAATATTTCGGCCCGATCAAATACTTTTTTCCGTCTCGATACTTTTCAGCAAGCGCAAACGGCGCGCCCAACTCTTTGAGTACCTCTTCCGCGTTTTCACGTTCCGCCTTGCCGTTTTCCGCACGTTCTTCCATCATGTCTTCAATCAACGTCTTAAGCTCTTTGCTGATATCTTCCCTCTGCGACGCCGGCAGCCTGCGCACAACGTCATATACATAACGTTCAATCATTTCGCGCGTATTCATTTCACTCATTGCTCTGCTCCTCCATCAGTTATCTGCTCAATCGTTACCGCCAGTTTTTCCCACTGTGCGTATAGATTTTCATAAATCTGCGTTCCCTGCGGCGTAATCACATAATATTTCCGGGGCTTTGCGCCGCCCGTCTCCCACTCGCTTTTCAGCAGCCCCTGCTTTTCCAAACGCCTCAGCAGCGGATAGAGCGTTCCCGCCTCTGTAGGCATACCCGCCTCCGTGAGGCTCTGCACAAGGGAATAGCCGTAATGCGGCTTTTTGAGCTGCGCAAGAACGCACATCACAATTGTTCCCCGCCGAAGCTCCTGTAATAAGCCGTTCAATATTTCTTCAGGCGTATCCATCTTTTTCTCCTTGCCGGTAAATTTATAGTGTGCGTCACACACTATATTTGCATTATACTGTGCGTCACACACTATTGTCAAGTATATAATATAATTATTTTTATATTAAAATTTTTTACGATCTCACACATCTACAAAAAAAGCTCCGGCGCAATGGAGAAATCCCCCAACGCCGGAACCCTTTCAGCATTCATCTGCGATCTTCCTGACGGAAGCCGCATTATAAATATTCATTTTCTACAGCCAATTTGTATATTCTTGCATTATCGCCCCAAAAGGGGCCCTTGAATCAAAATCGAATTATTCAGAGAAAAACAGGCATTATTCATCCCTTTTTTCCCTTTATCCACAGATCATTTTCTATATCTCATTAAAATCTCTGTTTTTGGCAAAAGTTATCCACAACTTTATCCACGTTTTCCACATTTATTCATTTTGTGAAACAATCCCGTGAAACACACACAATGTATATTTATGCTTCATTGTCTTCACTGATCAATTTATCAGCCAGCAAAGCGATAAACTCTCCATTGGTCGGCTTTTGTTTGCTTCCGCCAACCGGAAATCCCAAAACCTTACTGACATTGTGCATCTGATCCCTGTCATACATCACTTCAATGGTATGGCGGATTGCAAGCTCCACCTTTGTTGTGGTCACGTCGAAGCGTTTGGCAATCTCAGGATAAAGACGTTTGGTGATGCTGTAGATAATCATGCGCTCTTCCGCCGTGAGCCTGACCGCTTCTTTCAGGTATTGATATCCCTTCAAATGCGGCGGAACCCCTATTTTCAGAAACAACTCCGTAATCCTCTGCTCCAGGCTTCCCTTTCCTTTGATCACAACGCCCGCCGGCACGGCCTCTTCGTGCAGCTTGATCACATCCCAAATACGGCGGTATAAAATATCATTTTGGTAAGGCTTGATCATATAATACTTCGCGCCCATATCAAAGGCCTTTTTAATGACCTTTTCATTGCTGATTGCAGAAACCACAATCGTATCTGGCGCGTCGTCTGCGTGTTCAATCTCCTCTAAAAAGCTAAAGCCGTCCTTTTCTGGAAGAACCAAATCAACAATCGCAATATCATACGGGTGTACATCACAATATTCGAGTGCCTCCCGTACCGATTTCGCACAATCTACCTGTTTTACATCTTTTTGCACCGCCAAAAACGATTCCAGAGAGCGGGAAATTTTTCTATCGTCATCGACCACGAGAACATCAATCGCATTTTTTGCCATATCGTTTTCCTTTCTATTTTCAAAGCGGCAAACCCATCAAACTCTTTCTGTCAAAAAAAGAACTTATCCTGCCGCTGACGGATCAATCATCGCTCTGTAGCCATTCATAAAGGCTTAAAAGCGATCTGGTTCTTCATTAAAAATGTTCTTACATAAATATATTCATAAAACTTGTAAAATATTCCATATTTTATAAAATTTTTTTCGAAAAAGTTGCGAAAAAGTTTTCTTTTGGGGGCTGTACTTTTTTAGGAAAAAGTGTATAGTGTTATGTGAACTATATTTTGCTTCAATATGGGAACGAAGGGAAACGTAATTTTGAGCGCTATTAGAAAAAGAAGACCGTTAAACCCTGCGGAAATTTTGGTCTTCGGCTTTGGCGGAATGATACTGATTGGTGCAGTTCTTCTGTGCCTGCCAATCTCATCCAGCACAGGCGAATCAGTGGGGTTTCTTTCTGCGTTATTCTCTTCCACTTCAGCCATTTGCGTAACCGGCCTTTCTGTGGTGGAAATCGGAACCGCATATTCTGTTTTTGGGCAATGTGTGATGCTCCTTTTGATTCAGCTTGGGGGCATTGGCTTTATGACGGCGACCTCTATGGTGTATATGCTGCTCGGGCGGCGCATTACCTTAAAAGACCGCATCGTAATCAAAGATTCCCTAAACGAAGATCATTTGCAGGGCGTTGTGCGCATGACGCGCAATGTACTCATTGTAACAGTCATTGCCGAAGTGGCCGGCATGCTTCTTCTTTCCATTCGCTTCGTGCCGGAATATGGCCTTGGCACCGGAATTTACTACAGCTTTTTCCATTCCATTTCCGCTTTTTGCAACGCCGGATTTGATATTCTCGGCCTTGGAAACAGCATCGTATCCTATGCTTATGATCCGCTTGTAAACATTACAATCATGCTGCTCATTACATTTGGCGGGCTTGGCTTTTTCGTGGTTGTCGAGCTTTACCGAAAAACCATGCTGCGGCGCAAATACCATCTTTCCCTACACACCAAGATCGTTTTGATTGCGTCCGGCTTTTTGGTGCTTGCCGGCTTTTTGTTTTTCTTTGCTATGGAAACCAATAACCCAAAAACACTGGGCGCAGAAGGCCTCAGCACCGGCGACAAAGTACTCGCGTCAGTGTTCCAGTCGGTCACGCCCCGCACGGCAGGATTCGCAACGATTCCTCAAGGAGATTTGCTTCCGGCGTCAAAGATTGCAACGATTGTATTGATGTTTGTGGGCGCTTCCCCCTCCGGCACCGGCGGCGGAATCAAAACCACTACGGCGGTTATGCTTCTCTTCCTTGTTGTTACCATTGTATCAGGAAAACAGGATACCGTGGTCATGAAACGCAGAATTAATAAACAGGTCATGATGCGCGCCATCACAATCGCAACACTTGCGCTGGTGTTTGTAGGGCTTATTGTGACGCTGATTTCTATTTTCGAACAAAACCATCTCGATATCTCTTCGATTTTATTTGAAACAGTCTCTGCTTTTGGAACGGTCGGTCTGTCCACAGGCATCACCGCCTCTCTTTCTCCCATCAGCCAGATTTTAATTATTATTACAATGTTTGGCGGAAGGGTGGGCGTATTCACGCTTTCGATGGCCGTTGCCAAGCGCATGTCCAGCCAAAACACATGCAACATCCGCTATCCGGAAGACAAGGTTATGATTGGCTAAAGAATCTTGGTTCGCCGTTCACCAAAAAACGGCAAATGGAGTTACACTATGAAAAAACAATATGTGGTTATCGGGCTGGGGCGTTTTGGCACCAGCGTTGCAAAAACATTGGTGGATCAGGACGCTGAAGTTCTCGTCATCGATGCAAATGAAGAAAAAATCAATCAGGCTCTCTCTTATGCCACGCACGCCGTGCAGGCCGACGCAACAGACGAGCAGGCGCTCAAATCACTCGGCATCCGCAATTTTGACGTTGCGTGTGTGTGTTTGGGTGAGATTCAGTCCAGCATTATGGCGGCGCTCATTTGCAAAGATCAGGGCATTGACCTCGTTCTCGTGAAGGCGCAAAGCGAAGTTCACGCAAAGGTTCTCTATAAAATGGGAGTCGATAAGGTTGTCTTTCCGGAGCGTGATATGGGAATCCGTGTGGCCCACAACCTGATTTCCTCCAATATTCTTGACTTTATCGAGCTTTCGGAAGATTATGGAATCGCTGAAATTGAGGTGAACCCGGCCTGGGCCGGTCAATCCCTGATTGATTTGGATTTCCGAAAAAAATACGGCGTAAACATCATTGCGCTGAAAAGAGCGGACGGCTCTGTCAATGTCAATCCACTGCCAGGGGACGTTATCATGGCGGACGATATCCTCGTAATCCTTGGCTCGGAAGAGCATATCAGCAAGCTGGAACAAGCAGAGCATAAATTTTAATCGAAAAAATCTCCTGCCACAAAGGTTAGATCAAAGCCCAAAAACGGACATTGAGAGAAAAAGCCCCCTGATGTAGGATAAAACTATGACAGGGGGTTTGTCGTATGAAAGAAAAACACCAATACACACAAATAGAAATACGTAAAGAGCCAATTACCGAACCATAAAGAAGGCGCATAAAGAGGTCGTTGATGAACTGATCCTCCACAGAAATCAAGGGTTCCAATACACGTCACATGGGTATTCAAACCTACTCAAACCATCTTCCATTATCGGCAACATATCCAGACTTTTGAACAAGCTAAAACAATAGTCGATGAGTATATCTATTTTCAAAATTATAAATGAATTCAAGTGAAAAGCGGCAGGGGGTTATTGTATCGCGTTTGCAAAGCCATTGATAGCCTGTCTCATACGCCATTCCGCAAAAAATCGTTGAAATGGACGTTTTTTTAGTATATCATACACGTATAATAAGGTTTCCGTTGTATACTTTTTTTGCACATTAATTGTTTGCGTCCAGTTTACTGAATAAAAGCGAGGAATTTTTTATGAAAAAGAATGTTTCCCTATGGATATCGGCTTTGCTGGTTTTGGCGCTGATTCTTTCCTTTTCCGGCATGGCTTTTGCGCAGGAGGCGGAGCCTTCCGCCACCGCAACCACAGAAGCAGAGCCCTCCGCCACAGTTTCTGCAGAGCTTTCCTCAGAGCCTTCCCCCGGGCAGGGCGCATCCGCCACAGCGGAGGTAAAGCAACCGCCGCAGGAAAATGATCCTTTTTTTGCCACAGCAGCGTTCGCCGCGCCGGCCTCTGTTCCGGTGCCCTTGGCAACCCCTGATTTCGAACTGGATGACACCACAAAATCCGCGCTCGAACCCTTTTTTCCGGACAGCCGTTTCCTTGATGCCGTATTTGACGCGCTGATCGACGAAGGACATACGCAAGGCTACGGCGCAACACAAGATGATGCCATCAAAGACATGCTTTCCACCTACACAGGCGATATCATCGCCAAAAACAAGTCCATCACCAATGTCAGCGGGCTGAATCTTCTACGCAATGCCGGCACCATCGACCTGTCAGGCAACAACATCAGCGACTGGACGGTACTGAGTCCGGGCGGCGCTTTTTCAAAAGACCATTACGGAAGCTATGCAACCAACGTAAACTGGGAGATTACCAAAAATCCTTTCCGGCTTCTGCCCGCAGACTTCGGCGGGAGGCTGATCATCGAGCAAATGGCTACAAAGGGGCTTACCTATCCGGAAGACCAGGCAAAAAAAGAATACCGCTTTATCCGCAGCTCCGCTGTACAAAAATTCAGCATGGATATGGATATCGGTCGCTGCACAATACTCGGAACCAGCGAGGATAACGATTTTATTACGGATGGTCTTGTGAAAATCAAGGTAGTCAACGTTTCCAAGATGTCACTCGATCCTGATTTGGCGCCCCTCCACCCTGCAATCACCGCTGAGCTTTTGAAAATGCCGGAGGTAGCAACGCTCAACCAGTGGGTAAGGGTGGGAAACATTTTGCTCAATGAAAATCTTCTGGTCGGAATCGGTACGGATGAGGTGATCCACGATTGGACCGCCGACGAATTTAATACGATTACAGAAGGCTCCGTTTCCTTTAAATATTATTTAAAGCCTACGGTCACAATCTATGACCGTGTAAAGCTTGTGCACAACAACACAGGCAGCGCCTCGATTACCAAAACTGATTCCAAAACAGGCGAACCTCTGCGCGGCGCCATTTATTCTCTCTATAAAGACGATGTGGAAGTGATGAGCGGGCTTGAAACCGATTGGGACGGCAAGGTGTTCGCGCGCGGTCTTACGCCGGGCAGTTATTCTTTCCGCGAAATGCAGGCGCCGGAGGGCTATCAACTTAATTCAAAGCCGGTAAGCTTCACAGTCAGTGACCCTGTAAACGCGCACGGAACCATTGCCGGAGGATATCAAACCGTTACGGATAGTGCCGGCAATGACGCTACTGCCGGATTCGATGAACTCTTTATCGCGGGCAACGGAACGCCGGACATGACGCTCGACGTCACGCCCAAGGATTCGCCCAAGAGTATTCTCGTCACCTATTCCTCCCTTGCCGTGCGAGATGGGGAGCGCAAGCCGGGTCAGCCGGATTCCGTCCCTGTCACAAGGACTTTCACAACCGATCAGGCGGCAATGGACGACATCAATGCCATGAAAAACGAAAACCTGATTGCAGGGCCGATTACCATTGACGTGGAATATTCGACGTTTTCAAGTACAGCCCAGACAAACGATCCCATGCCGCCGGATGAGCCGTCCGCTTCTCCATCCGTTCCGGCGACGCCAACTCCATCTGCGTCTGTACCCGCAGACCCTCAGCCGTCCGTATCTATGCCCACAGATCCTCAGTCGTCCCCGGCGCCCGGCGCTTTGGAGACAAAATCGCCGCGCACGGACGACTCCTCTTCGATGGTCCTTTTCCTGATTATGGGAATCACCGCTTTGGGGGCAATCTGTATTGCGGCAATCAAAAGAAAAAGGATCGCATAATTTATGCTCTCTCCATTGCAAAATGACAGCA
>CAZQDA010000077.1:0-14060 GCA_964592155.1 uncultured Christensenella sp. | reverse complement strand
AATAAGCCCTTATAGGGCTTGAGCAAGCCACCCGTTTGACGGGTGGTCTTGACTATGTGTATGTAAGGGAAAAAGTGAAGTTTAACATAGGAAAAATAATTTTTTGAATGAGCAATACTCAAGCGTATGTTGCTAAAATTTTACTTATGAAAATTTACATTTTAGGATCAGTGCATAATTACTTTTTTCGATTAGTTGTTCGTATTCAAATTCTGGGGTTAAAACAGTCGGAGCGGTGTTTTTGATGGTTGCATCATTTCCTTGAATGATTAATAGCAATGAAATATCGCGTCTTGATTCTACAGTGGTTAAATTTTCCGTTTTTATTGTGGATATATTTTTTAATTCATTATAACTTATATCCAAAATATTATTTCTCAGAAAAGCACTGGATTTAGTAACTCCTTCGTTTGACAAAAGTAGCGTGCCTTTTGGTTCACTACTCTCGTCAATAAATAGTGCGATTAAGCCTTTTTTACCTACATTATCGCTAGAGTAGATTTCAATCGTTTTTTTTGCTAATGCACCATTTCGATATTCTTCAATCCAAACTGATATATCCTTTGCAGGCTGTGCCCATTCATAACGAAATAGATATCGCATTCCGACGTGCAAGGTGTTTTTTTCTAAACCATATTTGGTCAACTCGGCATTCATTTCTTGAGAGATTTCGTTTTGGAGGCTTATTTTTCCTTCATTTTCTTTCATGCAAGAAAATATCAGTAACAAAGTGAAAAGTAACGCTATAATAGCAATCATTTTTTTCATTTTTATATACTCCAAAGTTTAAAAAGATTATTTTTATTGTACCCCTGACCTGGGTCAGGGGTACAATAAAAAGGACTTCAATATTGTTGTCGAGCGTCTTATGCCAAGTGCTTGTTCCTCTTTTGAAATATACTGTGAAATTGGCTCCTAAGTTCTTATAAGAACTTGTATAAACCCAAGGCGTTACAGTTGAGTAGCTAAATGTTCTTGCACCAGGAGACGGATATTTATCTGTACTACTTACAACCGTTCCAGTAGGATCTTGTCCATCAGCCCCATAGGTCAATCGTTGTTGGGTCATATATACATTACTTCCAATGGAAGTGCCGCTCCCTGCAGCTTGAACTCCTCCATAGCAGCGAGTAACCCTACGCGTACTACCTTTTAATGCTGAACCGTCTTCAAATACTACTGTCATATAAAGTTTTGCATACTTATTTCCATCCCATATTTCACGATAATTACTCCCCTTTTTGCTAAGGATTTTTTTAGTGAAATAGTCTCTTCAGGTGTTGTTGCAGCAATGGCTACAACTGTAGAGGTTTTTTCTTGGATACCTGAGGTTTCAATTGTCTTAAACTCCGCAGTTGTTCCATCATAGCTCACCAATTGGGCTTTTCTAAAAAAAGCATCAGGATTGAATTCTTCGCTAATATTCGCTTCAGCTGCAAAAGCTGTTGTTCCTAAAGAGAAAACGACAACAAGCGCTAATATAAAAGATAATGCTTTTTTCATCTTGTTTTCCTTTCTTTTTCTTAAAGATAGCATACTGATTTGTGTTATAATCATTACGTCCCTGCATTCCTGCTATTATTTCGATAGGTGCACTGGTTTGTAAGGATTTTTTATTTGTTCAATGGAATCCCTCCTCCCAAGATCAATTTAAATTTAACTATTTACTAATATAACTAAGCAGAGACTATCAAAGGGGGACATTTGAAAAAAATTTTGTATTTAATAATTTTCATGTTAAAATTGAATTAGCAAATTTTTACTTACAACAAACTAGGGGTAGGTATTATGAATAGGTTAGTAATTTTATATGAAGAAAATTACAAATTCTATTTTGCTATTGTCTTTAGAGTTGTTGGAAATGTTGCGGATACGGAGGATATTCTGCAAATTGCATTTTTAAAAGCATATCGTTCTAATACGTCGCATATAAGAGATGGTGATTTGAAAAAGTGGTTTGTGACTGTGTGTAAAAATACCGCTATTACCTATATCAATAAAGAAACATCGGCGGCTGAGAGAGAGAAGAAATATTTTCTTGAAAGCAGGATACAGCAGAATATTGAAGACGAGACAATATTCAACATTATCCTTGAACAGTACTTAGCCGCTTTGCCTTCCGAATTTATTCCATATTTCAAAGAGCATCTAATTGATGATGTTCCTATCAGGGAAATTTGCCGCAAATATGGAGTAAATAGGGATAAAATGAGATACTGGAAAAAACAGTTGAAAAAATTTATGAAAAATATTTTTTGAGTGTCCCCCTTTCATGGTCTCTGCTTAGTTATATAAGTAGAATAATATTAGGGAGGTCTCAAAATGAAAAAAATTGTTTGTTTATTATGCGTGGTTTTCGTATGTGCTTTACTGCCCGTTACGGTCTTTGCTGAGGAAATTCCACTCAGAGAAAGTACGTATCAAGAAATGAGTATAACGCCACGGGCTACTAAAGTGAGCGGCTCAATTAGTAAAGTGAGTTCGTCATCCGTTAGGATCAGTGCAACAGTCTTCGGGAGTTCGTCGAGTAGAGTTACAGCAGTTTGTCAGCTTCAAAGATATGTAAATGGGACTTGGACAAATTATGGAACGGCGCTCAGTAGCAGTGGAACAGGTAGCGCTACAGCAACTAAAACTTTGACAGTTACAGCAGGCTATTCCTATCGCACGAAAGCAACAAATAGTGCGGGAGCTATTGCTTATAGCAGCACTATCAGTATGTAATTGTGCATTAAATGGTAAATGTTGAAAAAGGGGACGCGCGGTATGAAGGAACGCGATTTTTTAAATAAATTGAAACGACATCCAGAACTGTTTGATATAGAAAAAGACTCTGCTCATCATATTGATGAAAGAGACATACCGCCGATTCCCAAATGGTTTTATGATATAAAAGAAAAGGAACAACTCAAAAATAAAAAAAAGTACAAGTCTAGAATTTTAGTAGCAATTACCACTTGTGCTGTAATCGTTTTTGTGTTGCTAATCACTCCGCTTGGAAAAACGCTTGCTAATAGTTTATATAATTTATTTGTCAGTTGGTCTGATGATTCCAGTGCTGTATCAATATATTATGGTTCGGAAACAAATTTTGATTTTGCGCAGGAGAGCCCCCTGCCAACAGAGCAGAAATATAATGATACACAAACCATTAGAAAACAGTATGAAATTAATTTCGCTGAAAACGAGGGGCGTTTTCCTGATACAATTGCTGTTGCTGAGATTGATGGGCTAGGATATAAAATCGATTTAATCTATAACATTAATTCAAATACTGTCGTAATAACAAATTTGTCTTATTTTACAGCAATGGAGCACGGAGGAGCAGTAGCAGCAACGAGTGAAGACTATAAGCCTATTGACACGAAATTGCTTGACGGTACAAAAATAGTTGGAATATATGACAAGGAAAGCGCAATTGCTACAGGATATTTTGACAATTTAGAGGTAACGATTCATACAGATGATTTGTCATATGATGAATTTCTGAAATTTATTGAATCAACCACAATAAAATAGTAAATTATCATTAAAATGAAAACTAAATTTATGCGGCGCAATAAAAGACGGTATCCCGCAAGAGATACCGTCTTTTATGATTGGGGGTATAGGATAGCGCAGATTGCTCCGCGTCTCAAAACCTTGTTTAAGCGTTTTCGATAAAATCAATAATTTCTTCTTTTGATTTTACGCCCACAAATTTGTTCATTTTTGCGCCGCCGTCAAACAGATAAACCGTAGGAATAGACATAACGCCATATTGCTGAGCGATTCCCTGTGCCTCATCCACATTGACTTTGACAATTTTCAATTTTTCGCCGATTGCCTCCGCAACCTCTTCCAAAATCGGTCCGAGCATTTGGCAGGGGCCGCACCAGTCCGCATAAAAATCAACCAGAACAATCCCCTTGTCCTGCAATACTTCCGCATCAAACTGCGCTTCGCTAATATGTTTAATATTCATATCGATTCACTCCTCTGTTTTCATTAATAAGATACTCTTTATAATTAAACAAATAATAAAACGGCGAAACATAAATTAGAAAAAAAGTCCGCGCCTTTTTTGCGTTTGTGCGCGGCGCGGACAGTTTTTATTATTTCAAAAGACCTTTGGACTCTTTAAACACCCAGTCGCGCTGGATGGTGAAGCTTGCCATAAAAATGACCAGATCCACCACAACCTTGAGGATCGTGTTGATTTCGTCCCCTCCGCCAAAGAGGGAGCCAAGCCCCCAGACAAGAAGCCAGGATGCAATCAGCTGCGCCACAGCAAGGATTACAAAACGCACCGCTGTGCCGCCGGATTTTGCCTGCGACTGGAATACGGCGACTTTATTGAGAACATAGGTTGCAATCGAACACAAGATTCTGGAAAGAACCGTCGCTGTCAATATTTTAAATTCATCATCCAGAAAAGAAAACAGTTTTTGGAACAAATAAAAGGTGCCTATGTCGACCAGATAAGAGATCAGAGCGGAAATACTGAATTTGATAAATATGAGATACAGCTTTGCGGAGGTTAAAATTTCAAACCCCGGCGTCTCTTTGAGCTCGGCCAGTGCCTGCACGGTTTTTACTTTGATGTTTTTTGCACGGGCTTCCAGCAGGATATTGGGAAGAAAGTGCTTTTCGCTGCTCTTCATTGCAAGCATAGTTGCGAGGGTTTCTCTGCCCATGCCAATCAAAGAGGTCGTAACATCCTTTGTTTCCACTCCGGCCAGAAAAACATATAAATTACACGCAGTCGATTTTTTATCCGGCAGTTTGCGTTCGCCTGCAAAAATGATATCAGGAGAAGAAGCCGTTTTTTCCGCTACATCCAGAATATCCTGAACAGCAAAACCGTCCGCGGGATCAGCCGTGACAAAAACAGAATACTCTTCTTCTGCATAGAGGCTGCGAAGGCTTTCACGAATGTCCGGTCCGGTATGAAAAGCAATCCGTCCAACGCCGGCCTGCTTTAGTTCATTTTGCAAAGTTTCGTCCTGCGCTAAAAGGAGGACGGCTGTTTTTTCATAACTCATAACTTTATTATTTTATCATCCCGCGAGCGATTGTGCAACGGGCGAAAAGGCAAAGAAGCAAGTCTCAAAGGATATCTTTCGCTTAAAAAACGGGCGGCATTGTTTTATGCCGCCCGTTTGAAGTGCGGGGCTGTTATCCGATGGAAATCGTAAAGCAATTGGTGTAAGTTTTGCCCTTTTCAAGCGTGAGCATATCGCGCTTTGTTTCCAGATCGTCTATTTCATTGTCATAGGCAGGAACGCTTGACCACGGCTCGATGCAAAGGTAGGGGGCCTGCGTTTTGGGCGCATGCCACAGGCCGAGATAGCTCATTTGGGGGAACTCCATGCGCACGGATTTGCTGCCGGTGTTTGACTTTAACGTCACGGCGCGGCACATGTCCTTAAGCACAATTGCGTCGTTGTCAAACAGGTCGTGGCGCAGCCGGAGAATGGTTTCATTTTCCAGTGCAAAGTCTTCCGTCTCGCGTGTGGTATAGCAGGTAGGGCTCATTACGATTGCCTTGGCGGGCTTTTCACAATCGAATTCCAGATAATAATCCTCAAAGGCAATGTCTTCGCCCATTGGCAGATTGAATCCCGGATGGCCACCCACGGAAAAGATCATGGTTTCGTCTCCTTCATTTTTCACTTCAAATGTCGTGGCGATGCAGGAGTCTTCCAGCGTATACCGAAGAAGCAGGTCAAAATGGAACGGATATTGGGAAAAAATTTGCTCATTATCCTTTAATTCAAAGACAATAGAATCAGCGGTTTGCTCCTTTACTGAGAATTCGGATTTGCGCGCAAATCCATGCAGGTTCATTTCATATGTGTTGCCTTTGTAGGTGTATTTTCCTTCTGTCAGGCGTCCGCAGATAGGGAAAAGGTTGTAGGCGCGCCCGGTCCAGTATTGCGCTTCGCCCTGCCAGAGGTACTCGATATTGTCCTTTTTGCCGACGATAGACTGCAGTTCTGCTCCAACGCTTGAAATTTGGACGCGTATGGCGTCGTTTTCGATGGTATACATCATACTATTTTCTCTCCTTTTTTGATTTGATTCATCAACCTAATCGATTATTTTCTGAGCTTATGGGGATTCACAGAATAATCTTCGCGTCTGTTTGAAAGGTTTTTGTTATAAAATGGATCATACGGATATTTTTCCTCCCACTTGGCAAGCCATTTTTGCTGCTCTGCCTTCAGCCGTTTTTTCTTCTCCGGCGTTTCTTCATAACCGCGTGTTTTTGATTCGTAATGGTAAAGCTCCGCAAAGGGCGTCCACAGGATAAAATAGCCTTTTTCGCGCACTTTCAGGGAAAGGTCGACGTCGTTGAGCGCGACGGTAAACTGTTCATCAAATCCATTGACTTCATGAAACACTTCGGCGCGCATCATCATGCAGGCGGCAGTTACAGCCGAGACATTATGTGCAAGGATCATACGCGCAAAGGAACCGACGTCGTAACGGTTCATGCTTTTGTGGGAATGCCCTGCAACAGGTCCGATTCTCAAAATTACGCCGCCATGCTGGATGGTGTCGTCCGGATAGTAAAGCTTTGCTCCAACCTGACCGATCTCAGGGCGCAGGGCGTGCATTGCCATTTGTTCCAGCCAGTCCGGTGAAATGACAGACATATCGTTGTTCATAAACAGCAAAAGCTCTCCCTTTGCCTGTGCCGCCGCAAAATTGTTGAGCGCGGAATAATTAAACGGATGGTTCCATTCGACGACACGAATGTTCGGATTCTTTTGCAAGGCCTCATAATAGGAAAAAGTGCTCTTTTTGACACTGTTATTCTCTACGATAATGATCTCGTAGCGGTCATAGGTCGATTTCGACACAATAGAATCGATACACTTTTTCAGTGTCCGTTTCTCATCCTTATTCGGAATAATGATCGAAATCAATGGATGGGGCGTGGGGATGTCATAGCTCGTAATATAGTAGTTATCAAGCTGGTTATTTACAACATGGGCATTTGTAATGCCCATACGCCGGAGCGATTCCTCGACCGCGCTGCGTCCCGCTTCGATGGTATAGCTTTTTGCGTCGGAAGAGTAGGCGGTGGAACCTGCCGAAAGTCTCCAATGATACAGGATATCCGAAATATGCCCTATCTTTTTTGCTTTTTCTGTCAGACGAAGCGTGAGGTCATAATCCTGCGCTCCATTATACTCTTTCCGGAAATATCCCACTTCATCCAGCAGTGATTTTTTAAACACGACAAAATGCGTGATGTAGTTAAACGCACGAAGCATGTCAGGAGAAAAATCAGGCTTGAAAAAAGGATCAAAACGTCTTGAGCCATCCTCGGATAGCTTATCTTCATCGGAGTAAATGAATTCGTAATCACGGTCCTTGTTCAAAAGCTCCACATTGGCGTAGAGCGCGTGCGGGGCCAAGGTATCGTCGTGATCAAGAAGCGCGGCATATTCGCCGGTTGCCATTTTTAGGGCTTCGTTGGAATTGTCTGATATGCCGTCGTTTCTTTCCAGCTTTTTGTAAACGATACGGTTATCGTTGTAAGAATCGGTTATTTCCTTTAAATCAATAGTCTCACTGCCATCCGCAAGGCAAAGCTCCCAGTTGGGATAGGTCTGTGCGATCACGGATTCGATCATATCGCGCAGATAGCGCGGGGGAGTGTTATAGAGCGGAACAATGATGCTGATTTTTGGAGAAAATGAAAATGAACGCACGCGCTGCGCGTCAAGCTGTTCCGCTGAGGGATCGTTATTCCGCCGCCAATGAATGTATTCGGCATTCCTTTGCATATAAATTTTGCAGATAACGCTTCCGCCGCCTTTCACCTCAAAACCGCGCTTGTTTTTTCGACGGTTTACAAGGACGCCGCAACCATCGGTATCCGAAGTAAAGGTGAAGTAAGCTGGCCGGTAACTGGTACGCTTTAGCGGCTCAAAGATGGGAAGAAATTCAAATGAGGTATAGTCATTGTGCTTCACAATATGAACTGTTTTTACCGCACGCACCCTGCCTTTGGCTGAACGAATCGTCATCGTGATGGAGCCGGTTCCGGATGGATTTTGTGTAAAAATGTCAACGCGCCCAATGTTAAATCCAAGGGGCCTAGCCATAAAGCAAACCTCTTTTTCAGGATGATAATCTGCGCGGCTATCCGTCTTTTTCAAAAAGGACTCATTGGTAATGAGGCTCAAATGCTGATCAATATCCACAAATGTATCCCCAAACTGCATTTTTTGTTTGACTTTGCGGAGCAGCTCTGAAAAGCCATAATCGCGGATGATAGCCATGATGCGCTTTAGCTTTTGCCCTTTCAGTTTTTTGGTCACCTTGCGTAAGTTTGCCAGTTTTGACATTTGCGTCCTCCGTGATTTTTTGCGCGCGCGCCTTGTTTGATGCAGGAACTATTATAGCACAAAAAAGCAGGTTTATGAAATGCTATCATAAACCTGCGCAATTACCCAAAAAGCGGTTGGTTACAGAAATTGGGCGTAGATGAACCTGATAAAGAGAATAAAACCGCCGATAAAGGCAAACGTGGCAAGAAGAGCAATCCAGAAAGACTTTGGAACAGGCTTTTTTTCAGCCTTTTCCACTTCCTTTATATCCTCAAGCTGCGCCTTGCAGCGCGGACAGAATTCAGCGGAATCCTCAAATTTTGTATTGCAAAGGGGACAAACTTTCATTTCTTTCCTCCGTCCTCTTCCTCCCGGAAATTTTGTCGTCTGCGGGTCTCGCGTTTGTAGCAGCGCAAAAGCACTCCAAATAGAATGGTAAGACCGGCGATTGCAACAACGCACATCCATACTTCGCTTGAAAGAAAGATGCTGCTCAAAACAAAACCGGCGTAAGAAAAAATACTTAATTTGCTCAGGCCATTGCGAAAGAGTTCTACCAATAAAAGCACAACTCCCGCAAAAAATGCAATCGTTCCGATGATTTGATTTGTAAACAATTGTGTTAAATCCATAACTTTCCTGCCTTATAAGGTATTATAGCATGTATGGCAGGCAAAGACACAAAAAATTTACGGATTTTTTGTTAACAAAGGGTAATGTTTATGATAGTATTATGATATAAGGATACGGAATTATGAGTGATATCATTACAAAGACGCTTGATTTTGCGAAGCGGGAAGATAAGCCCGTGATTATTGTTTATGAGGGCAAAAAGGGCATAACGCAGCGCAGGGTTTACATCAGATCGGTGAAGGATGAAAAAATCACTGTATATTGCACCGAAAAAAAAGCGATTCGTGTTTTTGACAGAAAAGGAATCCTATCAGCGGTAATTGCAGATGAATGAGGAACTGCTATGAAGGAAAATATCGATACCTCCGGACGTGAAAAAAAGCGTGAAGTTTTGCGGGAACTGGACGAAAAAATGCGCGATTTTGCGAAAGAGCGTGAAAAGCTGAATCAGATGAGTAGCAACAGGATTTCTCTTGGCGAGCCTCTTACGGATGGCGAGATATTAAAGCAGAATGAAACCTGCAGCGATATGAGCCTTGATATTATGAAACTTCAGGATTTGTTGGACGAATTTGAGGGAGAGAAGTTTGAGAAGTAGCGTTTATAATACGGAATATATCTCATCAATCATCAACGCGATGAGCGATATGGTTCGTGTCATCTCAAAAGATGGTACTGTGCTCATGACCAACAGGGCGTTTGTTGGTCGCTTTGGCGACCCGCAGGGAAAGGAATGCTACGAGCCGTTCGATCAGAAAACCAGATGTGAAAACTGTTTATCGCGTGATGTGATGCGCAGCGGAGACCCGCAGCGCTTGACGCGCAAGGTGAAAGGGAGAGTTTACTCCGTAACGGTGTCGCCCTTAAAGGACGAGGGCGGCGAAACCATCGCGGCTGTGGAAGTATTCCGTGATATTACGCTTGACTATAACATCAAGCAAAACCTGCTGATGCAGAATGCAAAAATGCAAAAGGATTTGCAGCTTGCGCGTAAATTGCAGGAAGCGCTGGTGAAGGGCGCGCTGCCCAAGGTGAAGGATTACGAGCTTACGGCTGGTTTTTTCCCTTGCGAGGCGGTGGGCGGAGACATTTACGATTGCACGGTTTATGACGATAAGCTGGTGATGTATGTAGCGGATGTTTCAGGGCATGGCGTAATGCCTGCGATGCTTGCGGTATTCTTTTCAAGAGTGGTGCGGGCAGCCTGCCTGACCGGACATTTTTTGCCGTCGGAAATCCTTGCTTATGCGGAAAAGGAATATTTGGAGCTCAATCTTTCCGACTCGATTTATATCACGGCCTTTATGACGGTGATTGACCTTAAGACAAATCAGGCGGCTTATTCCAATGCCGGATTTTCGGTGATGCCGGTGATCTATCATGGGGGAGAATTCAGAGAGCTTTATATGCCGTCCCATCCGCTTTGCGACTGGTTTGGCAGCGAAGCGTACAAGGATGGATTTTTTGAGTTTAAGGAAGGCATGCGTATGCTGATCTATACGGACGGGGTGGACAACATCCACAGCGACCCGTTGGTGAAGGAGCGCCTGTTTGAACTACTGAAAAAAGAGGGGTTCAGCAGCGAGCTGTTTATTAGTGAAGTAAGGGAAGAACTGCACAGCAATCCTGAGGACGACCTCACCATGCTGCTGTGCCAGAAGAACGGATAAGGAGTAAAAGCAGGATTTGGAAGCGATCTTTCTGTCGCTGGGAAATGCGCTTATGGCTTTTTCCTGGCGCGATGTACTGGACATTATTATTGTAACAGTCATACTATATTGGCTGATTAAGCTGCTTGCAAGAACGCGGGCGGTGCGTGTTTTGATTGGCCTTGGCGTGATTTTGATTCTGTCGCGTGTTTTTGTGGCGCTGAATTTGCTGACGGCTTCGTGGCTGATGAACACGCTGATTTCAGCAGGCGCTGTGATTATCGTTATTTTATTTCAGCCGGAAATCCGGCGCGCGCTCGAGATGCTCGGACGAGGCAAAGTATTCAGCTTTGCCACGAAATCTCAGGTAGAGATACGCAACGCGGAGCATATTGTAGAAGAGATTTCTCGTGCGATTCTCAATATGTCCAAGCAAAAGATAGGGGCAATCCTTGTATTTGAGCGCAAAACGGGTCTGGGAGACGTGATGGATTCCGGAACGATGCTGGACGCGGATATATCGAGCGAACTCATAGAGAACATATTTTACCCAAACACGCCTTTGCATGATGGCGCGATGATTTTACGCGACGAGCGGATTGTGGCGGCCGGCTGTTTTTTGCCGCTTTCCGACAACAAGCAGGTGGCGCAGGAGCTGGGAACGCGACACAGGGCGTCGCTGGGCGTTTCTGAGGTATCCGACGCTTATGTGCTCGTGGTTTCTGAAGAGAGGGGAATTATTTCCTTTGCTTATGATGGCGTTTTAAAACGATATATCGACGCAAAGATGCTCAAGGATATTCTTTCCGAGCTTTATATGCCGGAGACGGAAAGCAAGGGCGGCAAGAAGATCACCGAATCCAAATTCAAGCGCAAGGTAGGTGGAGACGGTGAGTAGAGTAGTTGAAATTCTCAAAAGAATATTTGTGAGCAACTGGAAGATGAAATTGATTGCGCTCCTGTTTGCGTTTGTGTTGTGGAGCTTTATGGTTGCGGATACAAACCCGTCCATGTCCAAGACGTTTAAAAATATTCCGGTCACATTCACGGCATCCGATGATTTAAGGCAAAAGGGATTAACCTCTACGGTGCCTCTTTCGGAGCTGTTGAGCACGGTTACAGTGGAAGCGGAGGCAAAGGCAAGCGCGCTGCAATATCTCAATGAAAACATGATTAAGGCGACGGTTGACCTGTCGAGCATTAACGGGCCGGGAGAGCATACGCTCAAAGTGAGGGCGACAACGCTTTTTGACCAGAACCAGAGCCATATTGTGAGCGTGGAGCCGGATACGGTTACGATTACCATTGAAGAAACGGCAACAAGGCAAGTTCCTGTAGAGGTGCAGTTGACGGGAGACCCCAAAGACTGGCTTTATTACGGCGAGCCGGTTCTTGATCAGACATCTGTGGAAATCAGCGGCTCCAAATCGAATATTGAAGAGGTTTCGAAGGCGGTGTGTTACATCGATATCAACGAAATGGAATCTTCCACCAAGGAAAGCTATACCGTATCGCTGATGGACAGCAAGGGAACCGTATTGCCGACAAACCGTTTTGCAGGCGTGCCGTCCGTGATTGTGGAAATGCCGATTTATCCCAAGAAGGAAGTGCCGGTGGACACGGCGGCAATCAAAGCTTCTACAACAGGCCTTGCACAAGGATATGAGATAACAAATGTTACTGTGGATCCGGAAAAGATAAGCCTTGCGGGTAAGCTTGAAAATATTGAACTGATTGAATCCGTATCGCTAGAGCAGATTAAGCTTTCGAACGCGACCGGCGATGTGACGGTGGAGGGAACAGTCAAGCTTCCGGAGGGAGTGGTGGCATCCGTGCCGACCACGGTGCAGGTGAAGTTTAGCATCTCTGAGCCCGAAATAATGAAAACATACCCCGCAAAAGAGATTTTGGTGAGAAACCTTGGAAGCTCGCTTCATAACGCGGTTGTGAGTCCGGCGTCCATCGATGTGAATGTATATGCCACGCAGGACGCGTATGACTCTAATCGGGTTACGTCTTCCAAGATCAGGCCCTTTGTGGATTTAACAGGCCTTGGAGCGGGGGTACACGAAAATGTTCCCATTAAATTTGAAAATGAGCCGGATTTGGGAGCGCGTCTGGAACCGTCGCAGGCAACCGTGACCGTGACGATTTCCTAAAGGATGCGGCAGAGAATGAAGTGGACAATTAGCAAAGGCACCCGTGAGGTGTCTTTGTTGCTGAAAAGGGCAGGAGCCCGGGAGCTGCGCCATGTTGGCGCAGACAGGAGGAAACAATGAAACGATTTACGATTTTTGCGGGAAATTATGGCAGCGGAAAGACAGAATTGTCGCTTAACACGGCGATGCGGCTGGCGGGGGAAAAACGCACCGCGCTGGTGGATATGGATGTGGTGAATCCCTATTTCCGAAGCGCGGAGAGCGCGGAAATTCTGGAAAAGAGCGGCGTGCACCTGATTGCGCCGCCGTATGCGAACACCAATGTGGATGTTCCGGTTTTATCGGCTGAGGTGCAGGGAGCGTTTGAGTTTGAGGCCGCTGTTTTTGACGCGGGCGGAGACCCGGTGGGCGCGGCCGCAATGGGGGGGTTGCTACAGAAATTTAACGCCGTGCGCGAGGAAACGATGCTGTATTATGTGGTAAACGCGCGCAGACCCTTGCAGGGAACGGCGGAGGAAATCATAGAAATGATGGAGCAGATCAGCGCAAGGATCAGGCTCAAAGTGGACGGCATCATCAACAACACCAATCTTGGAAGGGAAAGCAGCGCGGCGGATTTGCCGTTTGGACAGGCAATTTGCGGTGAGGTGGAAAAACGTACCGGCATACCGGTTTGTTATGCGGCGGGCAAGCCTGAACTTCTGGCGGAGTTTTCAAAGGAAGGATACCATATCCCGCAGATCCCGCTTACAATCTACACGTTTCCGGACTGGCTTGTTGACGATGAACATGAAAAGTGATAATCTAGTAGATAGCGTCTGTAAGGCGTTATGAGAGAGCAAATCTTTAAAATTTACATAAAAAGGTGATGAAACATGGCAAATTTAACAATTTATGAAGACACTTGCAAGGGCTGCGGCTTATGTATCGCGGCATGCCCCAAAAACCTTCTGGCGATTGACAAATCGCACCTCAATGCAAAGGGATACCACCCCATCGGCATCGAGCAGCCCGAAGAGTGCATCGGCTGTGCTTCGTGCGCGCGCATGTGCCCGGACTGCGCACTGGAAGTAGACAAATAACCGGAACGCACCTAACGGTGCTTCGGGATGGGGGATGCTCCCTCTTCCCGACGGATCCCCTGCTAGAGGATGTTTCACATCGCGTATACAAACGCTCGTGAAACAGATTTGTTCCTGACGACATCCGCTAAGCAGAGGTAGTTATATATAAAATATTTAATCTTATGGGATAAAGGTGGAATTATGGATAAGGTATTAATGAAAGGAAAC
>CAZQDA010000076.1:0-14125 GCA_964592155.1 uncultured Christensenella sp. | reverse complement strand
GCTTCCCTGTTCCAGAGCATGGAATTTTTACTGCAAATTTTATGCAGCTCTTTGAAGAGCGGATCACTCTTTCCTTTTTCCTCAAACTCGTCGATTGCCGTCAGCGGCAGATCGATGTTGCAATAAATCAGTTTTTTGCCGCCCGGAATCTGCGGCAGGTTGAGCGTGGCCTCCGCCGCGCTGTTGAGTCCGCCAATATGCGTGATCAAAATAGACGGGTCAATCTTATTTTCTTCGATCATGCGCACCGCCTGCTTCATATCATCCACATCCCCTCCGGAGGTGCCGATAATATGTTTGTAATTGTAATGCACGTCGTAAAAATTGATCCCCGCATAGAAATCCTTTTTGGTCGGCCCTGCAAAAAAATTGATGCAGCTGTCAACGCCCGTGATCGCGTCCGCGGTTTCAATGACCGCCGGTACGGGTGCCATCACCAGCACGTCGTCATATCCCTGCCCGCCAACCAAACTCTTTAAAAATTCGGCCTGATTTTCTTTTCCGGCAGTATTGGCAAAAATAAGCTCCACGCCGTTTTGCGGCTTCAACACCTTTTGGGCGCGCGCAATACGCTCCTCGTCAATGTCCGTGATCACCAGCCTTTTGGGTTTCTTGTCCATGTTCATGGCAAGCTCCGCAGCGCCGAGGCCCATCGGCCCGCAGCCTGCAAGAATGGCCATGTTTCCGCCCTCTTTCAGCCCCATAATATGATCCTTGTTGTTTTCCGCCAGATGGTATGCGGAGGAAAGCGCGGAAATCAGGCAGGAAACCGGCTCTGCCACCGACGCCTTGAAATGCGCGTCCCCACTGTACTTGAGAATATATCCATCCCGGATCACCTCCGCGGGAATAATCACATAAGTCGCGTTTCCGCCATATTCCGCGTAAGAATACCCTGGCGAAGTAATCCGCTCGCCAAAATACATCTTTGCCTGCACCGCAAAGGTATCCCCCTCATTATATTTTCCTTTCAGAGACTCTCCCACCTTCACAACCACGCCGGAAAGCTCATGCCCCAAAATCACAGGATTCTGCTCGAGATCATCAGGAATGCACCTGTGGTCGCTTGCCTGCAGCATCGCTTTATAACTCGACATACACAGGCTGTCCGTAACCACCTTGGCCAGTATTTCATCCGGCCCGATCTCCCGCAGGTCAAACTCCTCAAACCGCAAATCCTTTTTTCCGTATAACCTTACCGCTTTCACTTTCATTGTGTTTGCCTCCTCTTTTACAGTCCGTGTATGGTTCTTGTGATAATCTCATCCTGCAGCGATCCGTCCAGATTCACAAAATACTCGCAGTAGCCGCCAATGCGCACAATGAGGTTCCTGTATTTTTCCGGCTCCAGCTTCGCCTGTTTCAAAGATTCCACATCCACAAAATTCACTTGCAGCTGAGGCCCTTTGCCCAGCACATAAGACTTTACCAGCGCTTTTAAAGCCTTTACGCCCGCGCTGTCCCGCACCAGCTCCGGATTGATTTTCAGGTTCAGCGCATAACCGCCGTTGACCTCGTCATGGTCAAGCTTCAATACCGAATTGAGCATACTGGTCGGCCCGCCCACGTCTTTGCCCTGCGAGGGCCCCATGCTGTCACTGAACGTTTCCCCTCTGCGCCTGCCGTTGGGCGTCGCCCCTGTGATCTCGCCGTGGTAAATATGGAAGAAATATCCAAACAGCGTGGATACAAATTTGTCGCGTTCTCCCGGCTTGTTCAGCCCAAACACCAGATCGGTAAAGGCTGACAGCATCTCTTTTGCCAGAGCATCCACATCATCGCTGTCATTTCCATAATTTGGAGTCTTGGTATCGAGCATCGCCTGCAGCTTTTCATATCCCTCAAAATTCCGCTCAAGTGCCTGCGCCATCTCATCAATAGAAACTTTTTTCTCATCATACACAAATTTTTTCACGGCAGCCATCGCGTCCGCGGCTGTTCCCAGCCCGTAAGCGTACACCGACCAATGCGTACCGATCTCACTTCCACCCTGAAACATATCCCTGCCGCTCTCAAGGCATCCATCGGTGAGCAGCGAGGCAAACGGGTCAAAGCACTTGCCCGCCATATGTTCCATCTTGCCCTGCGCCTCTTTTTGGTCGGCCTCTACCGCAAGGCGCAGCTCCTGCACATACGCCTCAAAAAATTTCTCGAATGTATCCAGCTTGTTTTGTTTCTGCCGGTATTTGGTAAAGATGTGTTCGATCAGCATGGGAAAGGCAATCGGATCAGTCACGCCCCAATTGGGCTGCTTGCCGGGAATCATGATCTCCACGCATCCCATGTTGTAGTAATCATTGGCGTATTTGTCCGCGTATCCAAGCTTTTTTAGCGCCGGTATCCATACGTCGTCCGTCATGATCATCGGCTGGCCGCCGCCCGCGCGGATGGAGTCCACCACCTCGTCGTAAAGCCATTCCGGATTGAGCTTGTTGATCCTCACGCCCACATTCGGATAAGGCAGCTTCATTTCCTTCACCACCTCAAGACACAGGCGCGTCAGGCTGTTTGCCGCGTCCCGTCCGTCAGGCGTGATCCCGCCTACGGTGAGGCTTTGCACCGTTCTCATGCGCGGCTCGTTCACTTTCAGCCACATGCAGCACAACAGCTCCTTGGCCTCTTGCTCTGTAAGCGCGCCGCTTTTGACGTCATTTTCATACAGGCCGCAAAGATACTGATCAAATCTTCCAAACGAAAGCGCCGACCCCCACGCCACGCTCTGCACCATGTGCAGCAGCCACACGAGCTGCACGCCCTCGCGGAAGCTCCCCGCTTTTTCCGTGGAAATCTTGGCGCAGATTGCAGACATCTCCCTGAGCTCCTGCCTGCGCGCATCGCTGTGTTCCCTATTTTTGCTTTCGCGTTCAATCTCCCGCGCATACCGCAGAATAAAACGCTCCACCGCCTCGATGGTAATTTTCGCCGCCGTATAATATTCCCTCTGCTCTTCGTTCTTTGCCTCTTTTAATTTGGATTCGATAAATATTTGCGTCGCGCCCAGTCCATTTTCCACCATACGCCCGTAATTAAGACTTAAATGGTTGGCGGCAAACCAAGGCAGCGCGTCTATTTCCTCACGCACGCCCGTTCCATAATCGATCTTAAAGCTTCGCTCGAGTTCCCTGCCGATCTCATACTTCTCAATGTCCCTGCCCGCAAACTGCTCCTGCATATCCGCAATCAGCTTTTGCAGCTCCTGATAATCGATGTTCGCGTCATGGTGTACGCGGCTCATCAGCGCCCAACGGCTTTTCTTGGTGGTAAAGTCAGCCTCAAATGTTTTGATTTCACCTGTTTTCAAGGTTTCCTGCGCCGTTCCCTTTTTCTTGTCTGCAAGGTATTTTTCCAATAACGCAACGGCCTCTTTGCGAATCTCTTCATATTCCGGAACATCCTGCGCAACCGGACAATAGGCTGCCATTGTTCCCGCGATCAGCTCGTGCGGCAATACCGCGATTGGCGATTCGTCCAGCAAATGAGCAATCGCCTTTGCACGCCTCATTTGCACCGGCTCGCCTTTCGTCTGCCGCAACGATTCATAGACCAGCGGATAAAAGAACGTTCTGCGCACACCCGCGTCGTTCAAAGCGTCAATACTCTTTCTCATTTCGTCAATTCTCTGGTTCATCGTAACCCTTCCTGCCATTATGCCTCGTACTGCCTGCCGCCGTAGGAGCGTATTTTCTCCTTCCAGCATGCCACCGTTTTCAAATCAGGGACTTTAAATTCCCTGCTGTTTTTCAGCCCTGTTTTTTTTGCTTTTGCGCTTCCCAGCCTGTGATAAGGCATCACCTCAAAACCAAGAATATTGCCATACTCTTTTGTGATCTGCGCAATCGCCCGGAAATGATCCTCCGTGTCATTCACATCAGGAATCAGCGGACACCGCAGGATCACAGGTATCTTTTCTTTGCAAAAACGTTCCAGATTCTCGCAAACGTTTTGATTGGAAACGCCTGTCCATTCCTCGTGCATCTGCGCATTCGTCAGCTTGTAATCAACCAGAAACACATCCACATAGGGAAAAAGTTCCTGATATTCTTCGAACGGCGCATATCCGTTCGTTTCAACCGCTACGCCGATGCCCACGTCTTTCGCCCTTTCGCAGATGCTTTTCAAAAATCCGCTCTGGCACATCGGTTCGCCGCCGGAGATGGTGAGCCCGCCGCCGCTTTGCTCAAAATACCGTTTATCCCTTGCCGCCTCGCGCGCCACATCGTCTGCGCCTGTCTCCTCTCCGATGATCGCAAGCGCCCCCGTGCAGCATACACGGGCGCATCTTCCGCAGGCCGTGCAATTACTCCTTGAAAGCGAATGCCTCCCGTCTCTGATTTGATGCACCTGCGGGCATACCTGCACGCAGTCTCCGCACAGGTTGCATTTGTTTTCAAGGCAGGATAACACCGGTGCTCCTGAAATACTTTCCGGGTTGTGACACCACGCGCAGTTCATATTACATCCCTTTAAGAATACCACCGTCCTGATGCCCGGCCCGTCGTGGATGGAAAAACGCTGCATTCCAAACACAATCCCTCTTGCTGTCTCTTTCAAACTTTTTTCTCCTGCGCAAATTTGATTTGTGTCTTTTGCTCCAGCTCTTCTATGTCTTTAAGCCCCTGATCCGTAATCAACAGGTCGATCTCTTCCCAGCGCGCAAATTGCACCATGGAGTCTTTCCCCGCCTTACTGCTGTCCGCGATGACCACCGTGCGGTTCGCGCTGCGGATCATCGCCTGCTTGATATCGCCCTCATAAAAATTTTCAATGCACGGCCCCTGCCTTCCGGCAAACCCGCTCGTTCCCAAAAACGCAATATCCGCCTTGATTTCCGCAAGCGCGCGCAACGCCCAGCTGCCGACCGCCGCATTGCTCGTATTCCTCAGCTCTCCGCCCAGCATATATACCTTTGCTCCCGAATCCAGCAAAATCTGTGCCGCTTGGATGGAATTGGTAAACACCGTAATATCCTTTTTGAGCACGAGCTGCTTGGCTAGCGCGAGCACGGTGCTGCCGCCATCCAGAAGAATGGTGCTGCCGTCCTGCACCAGCTTTGCCGCCTGCGCTGCAATCAGCGTCTTCTTCTCCTGATTTTCGACGGACTTTTCCAGAAAGCTCGGCTCCACGAGCTCTGACATCACAACCGCGCCGCCATAGCCTTTTTTGGCAATTCCATTCTCTTCCAGATAAATCATATCCTTGCGGATCGTCTCCGCCGATACGTCATACTCCGCCGCAAGCTGCGACGCGCTGACCTTTCCGTCCACCAGCAGCTTTTGCGCGATTTCGTTTCTTCTTTCCTGTGTCAGCTTCTTTGTCATCGCAATCAACTCCAATCTTTTATGTTGTAATTATATCATATTCGCATTTAATTGCAAGTGTAAATATTGTTTTTAATTGCGATTTCAATTTGAAAAGTTTGAATTTCTGTCTATTGCTTTTCCATTCATTCGGCACAACGCAGCAAGACCTTCCGGCAGGATTGCCGAAAGGTCTTGTTGACTCACTCTTTCTATCATTGGGGTCAAATGGTTTCCCATTTTTCGTGAATGCCGATTCCCCTCTTTTCCAACGCCACAAATATTTCTTCCGGCGAAAAAGCGTCCTCCGGAATCAATATTCCTGTTTTGCTTACCTTTCCTTTGGCAAGCAGCTCGGCTGCAATGGCAAGAGGAATGCCCACATTGCGCGTATAGGCACGCAGCCCCTCCCATTCCGGCACGCTGCCGTCAGACGACGGATGCGTGTGCGTGATCACCGCGCGCGTCCTCTTTCCATTGACCGTACCGATGACCTCAATATGCAGGGCATAGCCGTAAAGAGCTGTTGTTTTTCCCTGCTCACAGCCGCATAAATAGTCCCCGATGAGCGACATCAGCCCCACTTCTTTTCCATTGACATTGATTTTGGGATTGCGCAAAATTCCATATTCATAAAGGCCGCGCACCAGCGTCATATTTTGTTTGGGCCATGTTCCGCGCACTTCTATAAGCCTGATTCCTTTCTCTTTCAGCGCTTTTGAGAGCGTGAGCGTCTCGGAATGAGGGATAATATACTGCTCCGTTTCTCCATACGGCTCGGGCAGCACCACCCTGCGCGGCCGCGCGAACGGCGGCACCTGCTTGAATTCGCCATCCTCAAAAACAATGCGCCCGGCAAGCTCCGGATCATATTCATAGGTCGTCGTCTCCGCAATCGATTTGGAAAACGCAAACGGACGGAACGCACCATGTGAAACATAGACCTCCTGCACGCTGTCCATGCGGTTTGCTGCATACATTGCCATCATCTGGGTGGTTCCGGGCGTCATTCCAAAGCCAGGTACGCATGCCTTTCCCGCTTTTTCAAACAGATCCGCCCACTGATCTTCCTCGCCAAACCCGTTCAAATTGACGCCGTGGCAGCCCGCCTTCGCAATACATTCCGTGGATTTTCCGTTGAGCGTAATTTGCGTGCCATCCATCACAACATCGTAGCCCTTTAGCTTTGCAACCGTGTCCTGCACATTGGTAACATCTACCTGCACCACGTCTACCCGCGGGTCGTTCAGCCATTCTTTTACGCTTTGCGCTTCTTTCAGGTTGTAATCTCCAATCGTAATCCGGTCAAAATCAGAATGCTGCACCAGATCATAGACCGATTCGCGGCTGATTCTTCCTGCGCCGCCCAGACAAAATACGTTCATTGCATAACCTCCTCAATCACTTTCACCAAATTTTTCATATCGCGCGGGTATACTTCGCCAATCGTGCCAATGCGGAAGGTGTCTTCCTGAGAAATCTTACCCGGATATAACACAAACCCTCTTTTCTTTACCTCTTCATAGAAGTCCGCAAAAAGAAATGCGGCAGTCGGATACCGGAAGGATGTAATGATGGGCGACTGCATTTCCTGAGGCAGCAGCGGACGGAACCCCGCCTGCTTCATGCCCTCTACCAGCGTTTTCTGGTTTTCGCAATACCGCGCATACCGCGCGCCGATGCCGCCCTCTTCTTCCAGTTCCTGCAACGCCTTTAAAAATGCCCGCACCACATGGGTGGGTGATGTAAAACGCCATTTTCCAGACTGATCCATCCCGCTCCACTGGTCATACAGGTCAAGCGACAAGGACCGCGCGTTTCCCCTGCAGTCTTCAAGGCGCGCCCTGTCCGCGATCACAAACGCAAAGCCCGGAACGCCCTGAATGCACTTGTTCGCCGAGCTGACCAGAAAATCAATCCCGAGCCGCTCCATATCCATCGGAATGCCCCCAAACGAGCTCATGGCATCCACAATCATAATTTTTCCATGCTCTTTTACAACAGCCGCGATTTCCTCAAGCGGATTTAATATTCCTGTTGTGGTTTCGCAATGAACCATGGCGACATGCGTAATGGCTTTATCCTCTTTCAAAGCCCTCGCGACCGCCTGACAGTCGGGCTGCGCCGTCTCTTCATACCGCAGCGCAACGTTTTGTATGTTCAAAACCTCCGCCATTTTTGTCATTCTGTCTCCATACGCGCCGTTGGTCACCAGCAACAGTTTGCCGTTCTTTGGGATGGCGCTCCCAAGGCACGCTTCCACCGCGAACGATCCGCTCCCCTGCATCAGGACGGCCGTATACCGCCCGCTGTTTTGCGACGCGAGCGACGCAAGCTTCCTGCGGATCACCTGCACGATGCCCTCGTTATAATCCTCGTCCCATGTACACCAGTCGCGCAGCAGAGCGGCGCGCACGCCTTTGGATGTGGACAGCGGCCCCGGCGTGAGCAGCAAATACGGATTTTCCGGTATATTTTCATACATATCTGTGTGTTCCTTCCTCTATACAAAAAATTTCGTGAGCTGTGTGATATCCTCTATGACCTCGTCCGCGCCCGCCGCATAAAATACCTCTCGGGCTTTCCCAAAGGCTTCCTCACGCTGACGCTGTCCGGCGTTGTTCCATTCCTGCTGTGACCAGCCAAGAATACTGGAGCCCTTAAGCACGCCCAACGTAAAGCATCCGGCGTTTTTGCCTTCCTCCATATCCGAAACGGTGTCCCCTATCTTGATTACTTGGCTGATCCGTTCCGTCTTCAAAATCTGCACATTTTTCCACAGCATATAAGGATACGGCCTTCCCGCGCCATCCACATCGTCAGGACAAACGAGGCAATCCGGCGCATAGCCATATTCCTTTGCCTTAGGCGTTACAACATCCATCATTTTTTTGGTATAACCTGTTGTGGAGCCGATTTTCACGCCCTTTTCACGCAGCGCTGCCACAGTGCTGCACACGTCCGGCAGCGGCTGTGCATGGTTATGAAGTACGGCAAACAACGCCTGCTCAAAGGTATCGTAAATTTCCGCAATGTCTTTTTCCTCCGGCGCGCGTCCGAACAGGCGTACAAATTCCTGCGCCAGCCGCTGTCCTTTGAGCATGGTTTCAATATGATCCCATTTTTTCATGCCCATGGGCGCGCGGGTCTCCTCCATCGTAGGAAACAGGTTTATCTTCTCAAATGCTTTTTGAAATGCGGCAACCGGCGCGAAACAACCAAAATCCACCGCGGTGCCCGCCCAGTCCAGAATGACCGTATTATACTTCATCAACAATTTCCTCTTTTCTCTTTTTATTTTTTAAATGCTTTACAACCAGTTCATACGCTGCCCGCACGGCAATGTTCACGCCCAGTATGAGCAGGCTCATCGCCGCCGCCTGCGCAAAATCGCCCGATTCTTCCATATGCGTGATTGCAATGGACGCGATTTTGAAGTTTGCGGAATACAAAAACACAACCGCCGAAACCGTCACCATGGAATTGACAAAATAGAACATGAAAATTTCCAAAATCGCAGGCAGGGACATCGGCACGCTTACCCTGTAAAAGGTCTTCCACCATGGAATTTTCATGCTGTCCGACACATTCTCAAATTCACCATCCAGCTTTTTGAGAGCGCTTGACGCCGTCACAAACGGAACGGAATAAAAGTGCAGCATATTTGCCAGCACCAGAATGCCCACCGTTCCATACACAAAATTCAGCGGATTATTTTTTGCGTTGAAAAAGAAGATGAACGCAAGCCCGATCACCATGCCCGGCAGCGCAATCGGCAGCACAGACAAAACCCGCCCCGCCTTTTTCAGCAGCTTCATACCCTTTCCCTTTTCAATCAAATAGGCATACACAAAGACAAAGATCGTCCCAAATAGTGCAGAGAGCACACTCATGATCAGGGAATTTCCAAAGCTTGCAAGCCCTCCCGTCGATTGGTTGAACAGAAAATGCTCCGTGGTAAAGCTCATGTCATATGGATAATACGAGCAGAACGCTCCCATGACGAGCATGGCGACCATGAGCCCCAGAAAGCCCACGATTGCCCAGCATAAAACACCCAACGCGTAATCCCGCCCGCGCGATTTTTTGATTTTGAGGGGCAGCGCCTTTGCGCTGATCGTTCCCTTCGCCTTGCGCGAGGTTATCCTGTCCACCGCAAAATTGAGGATGGCGGGAATGAGCAGCAGCGTGCCGATCACCGCGCCCATGTTCATGTTAAATTGTCCCGCCACCTGCTTGTAAATATCCGTCGCAAGCACGTTGAAGCTGCCGCCCAGCACCTTCGGCGCACCGAAATCCGTATACGCAAGCGTAAAGCACACAAACAGGGAGCTGATCAGCGTATACTTTACTTCCGGCACCGTGATATAGAAAAAACGCTTCCACCGCCCGCATCCCATGGAGTCCGCCGCCTCATACAGTCTGCCGTCCGCGTATCCAAGCGCGATATCAAACATCAAAAACGCCTGCGGAAAGGTGTACACAATTTCAGAAAAAATGATACCCGTCCTGCCGTAAAGCCCGATATCCCAGCCCAGTCCGGTTACAATCCCCTGATTGCCAAACAGATAGATCAGCGCGAGCCCGTGCACCACCGTGGGCATAAAAATAGGGAGCAGCGCCATATATTTTAAAAATGTTTTGCAGCGTAAATTGCTGCGGCGGATGGCGTAGGCAAACGCAAACCCGAGCGCAGTGCTTACAATCGCGGTCCACAGCGAAATATCAATCGTATTTCCGATGGACACAAACAGCGTGGGCGTCGCAAAATATTCCGCATAGTTTTGAAGCCCCACAAAGGTTCCCGCGCTATCATAAAACGCCTTGGAAAACAGGCTGAACAGCGGGAGGATCATGATCATCACAAAGAAAAACGTCAGCGCAACCATCAGCGTCCATTGCCCCGGTTTTTCAAAAAACTTCTGTTTCATGTTTCCCTCCGTTCAGGAACAATACCGTATCATGCGTTCCTCTGGAACCGCAAAGCAGCATTTGTCCTCTTCCTTCAGTCCAAGCGTATCGAGCTTCTCGGACGGAATATCTGCGCAAATCGTAAGCCCGTCGCGCAGTCTTCCGTAAATGCGCGTCTGGGAACCCCGAAATTCAATGGTTTGTATGGTTCCAAGAAAATTCCTGTTGTCTTCGTGAGCCAGTTCTTTTTTGATTATCACATTCTCAGGACGTACGCCAAAGAGCGCATCCTCTTCTTTGTAAAAATTCATGGTGCCAATAAAGCTTGCCACAAACGGGCTGCTTGGCGAATGGTATATTTCGTGCGGCGTTCCCACCTGCTCGATTACCGCATTGTTCATCACCACAATCCGGTCCGCCATGGTGAGCGCCTCTTCCTGATCGTGGGTGACCATGATGGTCGTCATGCCAAGCTGCCTTTGGATTTTACATATTTCCATGCGCAGCTTCAGCCGCACCTTTGCATCCAGCGCGGAGAGCGGCTCATCCAGCAGCAGATATTCCGGATTCGGCGCAATGGCGCGCGCAAGCGCCGTCCTCTGCTGTTGCCCGCCAGAAAGCTGGCTGGGATATTTGTCGCGGTGGTTTGACAGGTCAACCAGCCTGAGCACCTCCAGCGCGCGGAAACGCCGCTCTTCCTTGGTCAGGTGTTTTTGCTCAGACAGCCCGAACATAATGTTCTGCTCCACCGTCATATTGGGAAACAACGCATAGGACTGGAATACCACGCCAAAATTCCGCTTGGCAGGCGGAAGATGGGTGCAATCCTTTCCGTTGATCATAATGGTTCCGTTTTCCGGCGTTTCCAATCCCGCTATGATGCGCAAAAGCGTAGTTTTTCCGCATCCGGATGGTCCCAGAATGCACATCAGCTCTCCTTTTTCTATGTTGAGGCTGACGTCACGCAACGCAAATTGCTCTCCAAACCGTTTTTGTATGTTGCTCACTTCTAAAAAATGCAATGTGATTCCCTCTTTCCGGACAGCGCCATGCAGCGCAGGAACTCAAAACCGCCCCTGCGCTGCGCTTGTCCTGATCGTTTACAATGATCCTTATTTCCCTTATTTTTCCTCAGATTTCGCGTCGAATTTTTCCATCCAGCTTTTCAGGATTGCGTCCCTGTTCTGAGCCGCCCACGAGAAGTCATTGTCAATCAACTGGTCGAGCGGGTCGCCCTCATAGCCTTCATAGGTTCCGTCTCCGCCTGTGGTGATGATCGGATAGTTTTCCTTATAAAGGTTCATCGCCTCGTCCGAAATAGCCCAGTCAAGGAATGTCTTTGCCGCTTCCTTGCCGTCGTCTTTCTTCATGAGCGCGTTTGCCTCAAGATCCCAGCCGGAGCCCTCCTTGGGGAATATCACTTCAACCGGAGCGCCTTTTGCCTTCTGGCTGAGGCCCGCATAACCAAAGCTGATTCCAACGGCGGTTTCGCCTGCCGCCGCCATTTTGGCCGGCTTCGAGCCGGAATGCACATACTGGGAAACGTTTGCGTCAAGCTTTTCCAGATAATCCCAGCCTGCCTGTGAATCCGTTCCGTTTAACTGGAGGATTGCGGACACTGTGAGAAAGCCTGTTCCGGAAGAGTTCGGATTCGACATCACGATATGCCCCTGAAACGCGGGATCCAGAAGGTCTTCGTATGACGTAACCTCCGGCAGCCCCAGCTTTTCCGCTTCCTGTGTGTTGATTACAATCGCTGTTTCCCACGCGTCGATGCCCACCCAGGTCGGGACTTCCTTATCCGACTTAAACTGCGGCAGGATGCGATCCACGCCCTGCGGCGCGTATGGCTCGAGCATATCCTGATCGTCGAGCACCATCATGGAGGACGCCGCCGTTCCCCATACCACATCTGCCTGCGGGTTATCCTTTTCCGCCAGCAGCTTTGCGGTAATAATTCCTGTCGATTCACGCACAACATTGACTTTGATATCAGGATACGCCGCGTTGAATGTTTCCAGATAGGTCGTCACCTGTTCATCCTCGAGCGCGGTGTAGACCGTGATTTCCCCTTCCTGCGCGGCGGACGGTGTCTGTGCTCCCGCGGAGGTTTCCGCCGCAGAGCTTGCGGAACAGGCGGATAAAAACACCACTCCTACCGCCATAAGCCCTGTCATTGCAAGTGCCAATAATTTCTTTTTCATTCTGTTCTCCTTTGCCCAAATTTTTTTTTGACATCCTGATTATATCCGGCAGATGTAAAATACAAGAGAAGGGTTTGTCAGTTCAAAGTAAAATACCTGTAAATAAAAAAGCCTGCACTTCCTTAAAAGTACAAGCTCCTGCGCTTTATCTCTTACTATTTTCGTTTTTTATCCGCTTTGGGAAATTCTTTGGAATAAGTATACACCATCGCGTTCGCGCCCGCGCCCGCCAACACTTTCATGCACTCGCCCACCGTGGCTCCCGTCGTGTAAATATCGTCTACGAGCAGGATATTTTTTCCTTCTAATGCCACATCCTCACCAAGCGCAAATGCATTGCGGATATTTTCCCTTCTCTTCTGCTTAGACAGCCTGTATTGCGGCGCAGTATCCCGCGTCCTTCTAAGCGCGCAGCAACAGGGCACACCGAGCAGCAGACCCAAATGCTGTGCAATCAGTTCCGTCTGGTCATACCCGCGCATTTTCAGCCTGTTTTTGTGAATGGGCACATAGGCAATCAAATCCGCAGATACATCATACCCCTCTAAAAACTCCGCCATGCGCTGCGCGATAAACATGGAATATCGCGGCATATCATCGTATTTGAACTGGTGAATCAGCTTTCTTACAATGTCTTCATAACGGTATGCATACAAAATGCCCCCCGCAAAACCATCCCTGTTTTTCAGTTGTTCTTCTTTGATTCCGCAGTCAGCACAAATAAGCTCTTCCTGCGGTATCTCCCGCCCGCAGTAGACGCACTGTTTGCCGCCCAATAATAACTCCTGCAGAAGATTACGCCATTTCCCCATCTCGTGTCAACCTGTCCAGGTATTGCAGCTCGCGCTTTAAAATAGTATTGCGCCTGCCCTGCCATACATTTGAGATCATGTGTCGGAACGTTTGCATATTACCCGCGATCAGCACTTTTTTACGCGCGCGCGTCACGCCCGTGTAAAGAAGATTTCTTGTCAAAAACGGCTGCGCGCCATACAGCATGGGCATCAAAATCACATCAAACTCGCTGCCCTGCGATTTGTGAATGGTATAGGCATACGCGCCGTCAAGCTCTACCAAATCCTTAAGCTCATAGCTGCACCGCTTCATATCTTCAAAGAGCACATCCGTCACGCCGCCCGCAATGTCTGTAATCGTTCCAATATCGCCGTTAAACACGCCTTCCCCCAGCGAAAGGTTTGTATCGTCGCGCCACTCTCTTGCGTAATTATTTTTTATCTGCATCACGCGGTCCCCGTCGCGAAAGATCCTGTCCCCAAACAGCACTTCCTTCGTTCGCTCGCGTTTGGGATTTACACGCTCCCTGATCGCCGAGTTGAGCGCCACCGTGCCAAGCTCCGTCCGTTTGATGGGCGCGATCAGTTGCACGTCCGCGCCCTTTTTCATATATGCCTCATATTGCCCGCACAAAAGCTCTCTCACCTCGCTCACCGAATTGCATTCGCAAAACTCAAACGTATCGTCATAGCATTCCGGCAGGTTGCCGTTCAATATCTCATACGCAGCGTCCGCAATCGCGCCCGCGTTGCGGAATTTATGCGTCAGCTTGACACATGGCACCACGCCGGATTCAATGATGTCGCGCATCACGTTGCCCGGCCCCACGGACGGAAGCTGATCCGCATCGCCCACCAAAATCAACCGCGAGCCTTCTTTGAGCGCCTTTAACAGATTGTGGAACAAAAACACATCCAG
>CAZQDA010000075.1:0-14832 GCA_964592155.1 uncultured Christensenella sp. | reverse complement strand
GCAGGCAGTGGATTATTCGGATCGGGCGCGTTGGGTTTCCCTGCCGGATCAGGCGGATAAGCCGGTGGATATTTTTTATCTATATCCCACCGTCTGGGCGAAACAGGAAGAAAAAGAGCCAAACATATGTGAAATAGACAATCAGACGATGCTCGCAGGCGGTAAAGCTGCTTATGAAATGCAGGCGACCGCGTTTGAAAAGGCGGGCAACATCTATGCGCCGTATTATCGGCAGGCGGACGCAGCCTATTGTTTATCGCTGAGCGATGAGCAGCAAACGGAAGTATTGAACGGGATTCCAAAGACAGATGTGTTCGCCGCGCTCGACTATTATTTTGAACATTACAATAAGGGTCGTCCGTTTATTTTGGCGGGGCATTCGCAAGGCTCCAATATGCTGTTGTTTGTGCTTTGCGAATATATGAAAGAGCATCCTGAAATTTATGAACGCATGGTGGCGGCCTATGTGATCGGCTACTCGGTGACAGATAAATTTTTGCAAGAAAATCCGCACCTCAAATTTGCGCAGGATGCGGGAGATACGGGCGTGATCATATCCTATAACACGGAAGCGCCAAATGTTACGGAGGAAAACCTTGTGCTGGAGCAAGGCGCGCGGGCGATTAATCCGATTACGTGGAAGACAGACGAAACACCGGCCGACGCCTCCATGAGCCTTGGTTCGCGTATCGATGGAAAAAAGATGGAACATTTTGCCGATGCGGCAATTGATTTAAAACGCGGCGTTGTAATGTGCTCGACAGTCAACCCGGAGGATTATTTTACGCCGGGCGGCCTTTTTGCAAAAGGCGTTTATCACGGACAGGATTATCCGTTTTATTATTACGATATCGAGGCAAATGCGCAGCTGCGCGCAGACAACTATTTGAAAGGGGCAAGGCCGTAACAATTTCGTGAATACTGGCTTGGTAAAATACTATATATACTATATAATATATATATAACTATCAAGACAATCCAATTGGCGATCATTTTGAATATGCAAGGAGAATATGATTTTATGAAACATCGTTCAGAGAACTCCGCAGCAGATGGAATAAAAAACGGAAAAGAGCAGATACCGCTCGTGGAAGAGCGTGAATATTGGCCGCTTACACCCGCAGAACAAGGCATGCTTGTCGAATATCAGCTTGAACCCGATTCGCTTGCCTACAATGCGGGTCTTGCGTTTGAGCTGCAAGGCATGGTCGATGTGCCGTTGCTCGAAAAATCGCTTGCGGCGATGGTGCACAGGCACAGGATACTGCGCTCGTATTATCCTTTTAGGGACGGCGAATTTGTGCATTGTATTGCGCCGGAGGTCAAGGAAAAATTGAAACGCGTGCGCTGTGCGCGAGAAGAAATCCAGCAAAAAATGGATGAATTGAATGTGCCGTTCGACCTTTCCAGGGCGCCTCTTTTTCGATTTGTATTGTATGAAACAAGGAATGAAAGCATATTGCATATCTCCTTTCATCATGTGATATTGGACGGCTTTAGTATGGCGGTGTTTGTGGACGAGCTGTGGAAGCTTTATGAGGGGGAGGAACTTGCGGTTGCGAGGCCGGATTACCTCGATCTTGCCTTTCAGCAAAACGAAGCGGATTTTTCGGCGCAGGAAACTTTCTTTGACGAGATGTTTGCAGACGGTGTACCCGAAACCGAAATGCCCACCCGTCCGCTCAGGCCGGAGATCCTGCCGTATGTGGACTCTGAGACCGGCATTACGCTGAATCCGAAGAAGATAGAGGGGGCGGCGCAAAAGCTGGGGATCACCACCTATACGCTGCTGTTTGCCGCCCTCGGCGTGGTTTTGGGAAAATACTGCGGCAGCGAAGATGTGGTGATAGGAACCGCCATGAACGGGCGTGTACACAAGGCTTCCCGCGGTATGCTGGGAATGTTTGTCAATTCGCTGCCGGTGCGCTTAAAGCCGGAAGCATACAAAACGTTTGAAGAATATGCGCTCTTGGTTGCTAAGACCCTAAACGGCGTGAAAAGCCATCAGGATTATCCGTTCGAAAGACTGGTATCGCGCTTTGCGCCAGAGAGGAATACCTCCCGTGCGCCGCTTTTTGACGTAATCGTGAATTATCTTCACGAGATCCCAACGCGGCAGATTGGAGAACTGTGCGTATCGCCGTTTCTCATCCGGCGACAATTGCTCGCCTATGATTTTCAGATCGAAATACGCCGGGACGAGAAAAAACTGACCGTTGATCTTTCCTACTCCAAAGAACTGTATGTGGACGAGGTGCCGTTCAACTTTTTAGAACAGCTGCAAACCACGATAGAGCGGGTGTGTGACAATCCATTCCTGTTGCTGATCGACGCGGCAGAGCTGCCCCCACGGCAGGAACAGCAGATATTATGCGATTTTGCGGGCGAAGAAACCCAAGGGGATATTGAAGAGACACTGGTGTCGCTGATCCGCAGGCAGGCGGCGCGCATCCCTGAGCATCCCGCCGTAAAGGTCGGAGACTGCGCTTTGAGCTATGCGCAGCTTGACGAGCAAACTGATCGGCTGGCGGCGGAAATTGGCCGTCGGGGCATTGGCCGTGGGGATTGTATCGGCGTGATGGTAGGGCGCTCAAAGATGATGCCTGTGGGCGCGCTGGGCGTGCTTAAGAGCGGCGCGGCTTATTTGCCGATGGATTCTTCCTACCCGTCGGAACGCTTGGAATATATGCTGAGCGACGCAGGGGTGAAGCTCATTTTGGCGGACAGGGAGTTTGCGGGGTGCGTACCCGGCTTTAAGGGCGAGTTTTTGTATACGGAGGATGTAGACAATCTTCCTCCCGCGCAGGTCTTGCCGCAAGAGCCGCAGCCCGACGATTTGATGGTGCTGCTGTATACCTCCGGCACAACGGGAAACCCCAAGGGCGTGATGCTTTGCCACCGGAATCTGACGCATTTTTGCGCGTGGTATCGCAAGGTATATGGCTTAACCGACAGCGACGGCGTTTCCGCTTATGCAAGCTTTGGATTTGACGCCTGTTTGATGGATATGTACCCCACGCTGAGCGCGGGAGCGCAGCTTCATATCATCCCTGCGGAAATGAGGCTGGACATCGAGGGGATCAACGAATATATTGAGAAAAATAACGTTACAGTTGCGTTTTTTACCACGCAATTGGGGCGGCAGTTTGCCGAGTGTATGGAGAATAAATCGTTGCGCGCGCTTTCTGTGGGCGGCGAGGCGCTTGTTCCGATCGAACCGCCCACAGATTTTGCGCTTTTCAACCTTTACGGGCCTACGGAATGCACGGTGCTTGTTACGCGGTTTCATGTGGATCGGCTTTATGACCGCGTGCCCATTGGCGGAGCCATAGATAATACCCGGCTTTATGTGCTCGACGGGCACGACCGTCTGGCGCCTGTGGGCGTGGCGGGAGAGTTGTGCATTGCGGGTCGCGGCGTTGCAAAGGGGTATCTCAACCGCCCGGATCTCACAGAGGAAAAATTTACACCCAACCCGTTTGCGCGGGAGGCGCAATACGCGCGCATTTACCGCAGCGGAGATGTGGTGCGTTTTTTGCCGGATGGCACGATTGATTTTGTGGGGCGCAGGGATTTCCAGATCAAGATCCGCGGTTTCCGTGTAGAGTTGACGGAAATCGAGGGGCGTATCCGCGAATGCCCTGCCGTAACGGATGCCGCGGTGGTTCCCATGGACGCGCCGGGCGGCGGGAAATGCGCCGTTGCCTATATTGTGGGCAACGAAACGATAGACATTGAAAAGTTGAACCTGTTTATAGAAGAAGTGCTGCCGCCTTATATGGTGCCTGCGGCGACCATGCAGGTGGAAGCAATTCCCTTAAACCCGAATGGCAAGGTGGATCGGCGCAAGCTGCCTCCACCGGTTTTTGGCGGCAAACAGCAGGAAGCGGGCGGATTCGCCCAAACAGAGCTTGGCAAAGGAATCGCGGATATCGTGGCGGAAGTATTAGGGCACGAAAGCTTTACCGCGACGGAAAATTTGCTGCGCGCAGGGCTGACCTCGCTTTCCGCGATCAAGCTGGCAACGCATATCGAAAAGCAGTTCCATGTTTCGCTGCCCGTCAAAAGCATATTGGCGGAATGCAGCGTGCTGGCGCTTGAAAATATGGTGGTGCGTGCCTTGCTGACGCGCGGGCCGGAAACAGGCGCGCAAGAAACGGATTTGGGGCCGATTAAGCTGGAAAAGATAGATTTGAGCATCGTCACCGATCCGAAAACGCTTTCGGAGGAGGAACTGACAACGCATGTACACGCAGTACTCGAAGAGGCGCTGGGAAACCTGCCGGTGAATGACATGGACGACCTGATGTGCGCAGGGCTGACATCGCTTTCGACCATCAAGCTGGTCACGCGTTTAAAGAAGCATTTTGGCGTTGCGCCAACGGTGCATGAACTTTTAGAGCAGGCAACGGTAACAACCATCAGGCAGGCGCTGTTGCGTGAAAGCGAGCAAAAGAAAGAGCAGGACGAAGAGGAGATCGAAGAACAGGCGGGATATCCGCTTTCCGGCAGCCAGTTGGGCGTTTATCTGGATTGTTTGAAAAGGCCGGATGCTCTTATTTATAATATTCCCATGCGTGTGGATATGCCGGAGGGCATCGATGCGCAAAAACTAAAGCAGGCAACCGAGGCGGTGATAGACGCGCACCCCATCCTGAAGATGCGCCTTGCGGGCGACGGAGAGGAAGTGCAGCAGATACCGTCGGACGCGCCTGCGCAGGTCGCGCTGCTCGAGATGACAGAGCAGGAGTTTGCCGCGCGCAGGGCGGCGTTCGTACAGCCGTTTGACCTTTCGGCAGGGCCGCTTTATCGTGTGGAGGTCATTTCCCGTGAGGGTAAGCTCAGCATGCTTGCGGATTTTCATCATATTGCTTTTGATGGAGCGTCGCTGGATCTTTTCCTGCGTGAACTGGCGGCGGCATATGAAGGACAGACGCCGGAAAAAGAACAGCTTTCCGGCTTTCACGCGGCGCTTTTGGAGCAGCGCAGAGAGGGGAGCGAGCAGTGGCAGGCGGATAAAGAGTATTTTGACGGCTGCCTACAGGCCGTAGAGGGCGCGAGCGAGATTATGGGAGATATTCCCAATCCATCCGGCAGGGTAGGAAATTTGCGGGAAGCGGTATGCGCCTTGCCGCGCGGCACGGTTGAGGATTTTTGTAAAAACAACGGATATACGCCTGCCGGGCTGTTTTTTGCGGCGGCGGCATACGCCGTGAGCCGCTGGACGGGCAAGGAAGCGGCGGCGCTCTCCACCGTCAGCAGCGGACGCAGCGATTTGCGTCTGCAAAACAGCGTGGGCATGTTTGTGCGCACATTGCCGCTGGTGCTTGCTCACAGGGAGGGACAGACGGTACGCGAATACATCGACGCGGCACAGGGTAGCCTTCGTGGATCGATGCTGCACGAGCAATACCCATATGCGCAGATCGCCGCAGATCACGGATTTTTCCCGTCCATTATGTATGCCTGCGAACTCGGGATTGTGGCGGATCATGTGATTGATGCAAAACCCATGACACTGCTGCCCTTTGGATTGGAAACGCCCAAGTTTAAAATATCCATTCATGTGGAAGAGCGCGACGGCGAATTTGTGTTTGCCGTCGCATACGACGACGCGCTGTATTCTCAGCATTTGATGGAGCGTTTTGCGGATACGCTGGCGACGGCGCTTGCCAATATGCTGAACGCGCCGGATGCGCCGGTGCGCGCGGTCTCGCTCATGTCAGACGAAGAGCGCGAACGCATTCGCGGGTTTCATCATATGGAGGAGGAGGCGGGTTGCAACACGCTGCACGATATGTTTGAGCGCGCGGCGCACCATGCGCCGGAGCATTTGGCGCTGATTGCAAGCGAAGGCGAGTATAGTTACGCGGCGCTTGAAAACGAGGCAAACGCGCTGGCAAACGCATTGGTCCAAAAAGGGCTTGCCGCCGAAGAGCGCGTGGCGTTTTTGCTGCCGCGGACAGGACGCGTGCTGATCGCCATGCTGGGTATTCTAAAGGCGGGCGGCTGCTATATTCCGCTTGATCCGGAATATCCCAAGGCGCGTGTTGCGCAGATCATGCAGGATAGCGGCGCAAAATGGCTGCTTACAACGAAGGAATTTATTGATGTGCACGAAAAAACGCTGTGCATCGATACGCTGCGCGAAGGCATGCCAAAGACGCGTCCGCAGGTTAGGGTCGCGCCGGAGCAGCTTGCCTACATGATCTATACGTCAGGCTCTACCGGAAAGCCCAAAGGGGTCATGATCGAGCATCGCAGTATTGCCAATTATGTGATGGCTCATCCGGAAAACCGGCATATTTGGGCACTTACGCACAATGCGCGGCGCGTGATGTCCATCACCACAGTAACGTTTGACATGTTCTTAAAAGAAAGCATGAGCGCGCTGTGTAACGGTCTTACGCTGGTGTTCGCGGATGAGGACGCATCGCATGACCCTGTCAAACTGGCGGAATTGTTTGAAAGAACAGGCGCGGACGCATTCAACGCAACGCCTTCGCGCATGATGGAATATACGACCTATCCCGCATTGCTCTCGGCAATACGCCGCTGCCGTGTGGTGATGGCTGGTGCGGAAAAATATCCGCCGGCGCTTGCGGAACGCCTTTTTGGCGGGGAGGGCGATAGGATGCTTTTTAACACCTACGGCCCGACGGAAACTACGGTTTCTTGTAACGCCAAGCGCATTGAGGCGGGCATGGCGATCACGGTGGGCGCGCCTCTTTTGGGGGTACACGAATATGTGATGGATGCGGATGGCAACGAATTGCCCGTAGGCGTAGTAGGGGAACTGTGGATCGGCGGATGCGGCGTGGCGCGCGGCTACCTCAATTTGCCTGAACAGACAGAAAAACAGTTTGTTTCCTATAACGGGCAGCGCGTATATCGCTCGGGCGATCTTGCGCGATGGACGGAAGCAGGGGAAATAGAAATACTGGGCAGAAACGACGGACAGGTCAAGCTGCGCGGATTGCGTATTGAGCTTGGTGAAGTGGAAGAGGCGCTGCGCGCTGTGCAGGGGGTTAAGCAGGCGGTTGCGGATGTGCGCAAGGTGCAGGGGTCGGATCAGCTGTGCGCGTATTATACGGCAGATAAGCGGATCGCGGCGGAACAGGTGCGGCAGGAACTGTCGCAAACTCTCGCAGCCTACATGGTTCCCACGGCGTATATGCAAATCAAAGCCGTTCCTCTAAATACCAACGGAAAGACTGACCGCAAAGCGCTGCCCGAGCCGGAGCTTTTGCGCACGGGCGAATATGTGGCGCCGAAAGACGATGGAGAGCGCGCGTTCTGCGAAATATTTGCGGAAATTTTGGAAGTGCAGGAGGTAGGCGCGCTGGACGACTTCTTTGTCCTTGGCGGCACGTCTCTTTCCGTAACGCGCATAGTGATCGCCGCAAAGGAAAAAGGCCTTACGCTGGCAGACGGCGCGCCCATCAGTTATGGCGACGTGTTTGCGAACGCGACCCCGCGCGTCTTAGCGCAGCTTGCAAGCGGTGGTGAAACGGCACAGAAGGAGGCAGAACAACAAGAGTCTTTTGTGTATGACAAAATTGACAAACTGCTTTCGGAAAATACGCTGGATGCGTTGCGCGAGGGCACGGGCGAAGTGCCGGGCAACGTTTTGCTGACCGGTGCAACAGGATTTTTGGGCTCGCACATGCTATGGGAACTGATGAGCGACAGCGGCGTGCAAAAAATCTATTGCCTGATGCGTAAAGGGCGGCTTGACGATGTGCAAACACGCCTCAAACAGATGTTGTTTTACTATTTCGAAGATAGCTTTGAACAGGAAATGGGCAGCAGAGTGATTGCGGTGGAAGGAGATATTACTGACACGAAATCACTGGAACAGCTCGAAGAAGCAGGGATTAATACGGTGATCAACTGTGCGGCAAATGTTTCGCACTTTGCGGCGGACGACAGTATTTTCCGCGTCAACGCGCAGGGCGTGCAAAATCTGGTGGCGTTTTGCCTGCATACCGGCGCGCGGCTGGTGCAGATTTCAACGGCAAGCATTGCGGGATTTTCCATTGACGATACCCCGCCGCGTTCCCTGCGCATGACCGAGCAAATGCTGTATTTCGGACAAAATCTGGATAACCAGTATATACACAGCAAATTCCTTGCGGAGCGGGCAATATTGGATGCGGCGGTAAAACGCGGTCTGCGCGCCAAAATCATGCGCGTAGGAAATTTGATGGCGCGAAACGCGGACGGCGAGTTCCAGGTCAACGCAAACGCCAACAGCTTTGTAGGAAATTTGCGCGCGTACAGCGTGATTGGCTGTTTCCCCTACTCAGGATATTTACATACGGCAGAGCTCGCGCCCATCGACAGCACCACGCAGGCTGTGTCGCTGCTGATGCGCACGCCGGAGGATTGCAGGGTGTTCCATCCGTATAATCCCCATACTGTTTATCTGGGGGATTTGATCACAACCATGAAGACGCTGGGCATATCCATTGAACTGGTGGAGGACGACCTGTTTGCCAAGGCTCTCGGCGATGCCATGAAAGACAAGACCCGCGCGGAACTTTTGACCAATTTGGTGGCGTACCAAAATATAGCCAAAGGAAAAACGGTGCTGCCCGTAGGTGTGGATAATAGCTTTACCACGCAGGCGTTGCTTCGTCAAAACTGGCGCTGGCCGGAAACGGGCGGCGATTATGTAGAGCGTTTTTTAAAGGACTTGATCGACATGGGGTATTTTGATTAAAAAATGAGCCTGCTTTTAAAGCAGGCTCATGGTGTTGCGCATTTTGCCGGTTGCGCCCAGCAGCGGCGGAAGATCGCTTACCGTGAACGTCACGTTTGCAAGACCCTCGCGCGCAAAGCGTTCATGGCACAGCTCATTGAGCTGCTCGCCGATCCGGGCGCGATCCTGATCTGTGGTGAAGCGCAGTTGCAATTCTGTGGGCGAGGTTTGTACGAATTGCAGCTCGTCGCAGTCCGGCGCGTGTAGTGCAAACTGGACGAATACGGAAGACGCAACGGTGACCTCCTCGCCATTCTTGTCAACAAAGGTCAAGTTATCCTCCTGCCGGCCCTCGACGGCAAGCGAGGGGAAAGGCAGTCCGCAGGGGCAGGGGGTTTCATCGATCAGAACCCTGTCGGAAATATAATAGCGTATGATGGGCTGCACCAGATTGGCAAGGTTGGTCAGCAACACGCCTTCGCTGCGTTGCCCTTTGGGCACAGGGTCAAGGTTGCGGTCCACCGGCTCTAGTATCATCCAGTCGGTGTTGATGTGCATACGGTTGTGCGCACACAGCATGGCGACCTCGCCGCCCTCTGTGGAGCAATAATTGTCGATCATGGGGCAGCCAAACGTTTGCTCGATGAACGCGCGCGTTTCGGGCGATAGATACTCCGCAGAGCTTCCCACGGCCTTAGGCGCAATGTGCAGCCTGCCCTTTTGTTGCTGCAAAGCAAGCAGTTTCATGTTGGAAGGATAGCCCGTGAGCATTTCCGGTTGAAATTCATTTAGTTTTTCTATCATTTCGGCGGTACTCATATCCAAAAACAAGGGCAGAAAACGTTCGGGACAGCCCATTTGCTCGTATGCGCGCTTTGCGCGCACATACGATAGATAGGTGGAGTGATAGCCGCTTGATGCAAGTACGCCTGCAGATTTCATGTCAGGGGCAAGCGAAATGCCGTGCAGCTTGCTGCCACCCAAAAGCCGCGCTGCCATGAGCGCGCCGTTGACAGCGTTGTGCCTGCTGTCACGCACCATGCGCAAGGGTCTGCCGGTGGTTCCGGAGGTGGTGAGCACAGTGTATTGACCCAAAAAAGGTTCGGCGGCGTTTTCGATGTCAGATAGATATCCGTCGAGCGCGGCAGTTGTGACCTTCGGATCGCACACCCATGTGTCAAAATGTTCCATGGCGTCTGCGCGCAGGGTGACCGGAATATCCTGCAATGTGGGGTTTTGCGGAAGGCTCTTATACTTTTCCGCGAGATAAGGCGAATGCGCGCGCGCATAGTCAACGAGCAGCGTCAGCCGTTCCTGCTGTAATTCCGCGATACGCGCGCGGGAAAGCGTTTGTGCCTCCTGAATCAGCGCGGCGGCGGTTTGAGGGGTGATTTCTATGGGAGTGGACATGTGGATACCTCCTGAAATATTGAATTCAATGATGTACTTATTTCCTTCAGTATAGCACAGCGGGGGGAGCAGGCAAAGCGTGGAGGCTTTTTATGATGAATGGGTGATTTTTCATATGAAAAAAACGGAATATTCAATTATTTGGTTTGTTTTTTATGAGTGACATGCGCCGTGGAGAGGTGGAGGAAACTTGGAAAAGAAAAAGCTTGGTAAAAATATGATAATATTGATCGCAGTTGCCGTGGCGTTTTATCTGCTTAGTCTGCCGCAGGTTCATCTGATTCTAGAAGGAGGGCGGGCACAGGTACGCCTGTCCGGCTTTTTGCCTATGACCGCGGGACTGCTGTTTGGCCCGGCGGGGGCGCTCGGATGTACACTGGGCAACTTTTTCAACGATCTTTCAGAGACGCTTGAGTTAAGCGATATTTTTGGTTCGATGGGCGTGTTCCTGATGGGATGGCTGCCCTACAAGCTGTGGCATAGCCTGTTGTTTTTTAGGGAGCGAAAGCCGGAGTTTTTGCATTCCGCAGGATCGGCAGTCAAATTTGTATTGATTGCTGCCGTGAGCGCCGTTTGTGCGGCTGCGGTGGGGGCAATTGGAGGGGAGTTCACCGGCACCTATCTGTTTGGCAGTTTTTTCATTCAGGTGATGCTGCAATACTTTGACTTGACCATGATGCTGGGGATGCTGATCCTAAACCTTGGAATACAAAGAGCGCACATTATACCGACGATTCCCCAAAAGGTATACAAGCGGAGCTATGCGCCGGCGCGCTACGTGATCGATTATGTCCTTATGGCCGTTTCGGTGGTGCTGGCGGTTTTGATGCTGTACAGCAAATATAGATTTGAATGGGACGACACCTTGCGCAAAACGATATGCTGGATAGAGCTTGGCGTGATTGCCGCCCTGGCACTGCTGCCTATGACGCGCGGCGAAAAGGTATCCGGCAATAAAGCAAAGGAATACAGACCGGTAGGCGGGCTGCAGGGGCAGGTTATTATGGCCTTTTCCATTATGCTTTGTATTATATTGCTGCTGTATGCGGTATTTTCCTCGTGGCTGGTATATGGAAACATAAAGATTGCAAGCGTGGCGATTGAGGTGGTGGACGTTCAGGCAGAGGCGGTCATATTGATATGGAGCCGTATTTTTACGAGTATGGCGATCGAAGCGATTGTGCTGGTCTGTTTGCTGACCTTGATGCTGCGCTGGGTAGATACGCGGCTTGTGCGCCCGTTGAAAAAGACCTCCGACTATGCAAGCCGTTTTGCCGCAGGAGACCGGCTGGTGGAGGAAGAGCTAAAGCTGAGGCCCATAGGCAATGAGATCGACGCATTGGGGAAATCCATTAACAGGATGGCGGGAGATATCCGCGGTTATACCGAGGAAATTCGCCGCAAAGCGCAGGCGGAACAAAAACTGGCGGCGGAGATGAACGCCGCACGGGATATCCAGATGGGTATGCTGCCCGCAAAATGGACGGGAGTCGGTTTTGAGGTGGCGGCAAGCATTCGTCCGGCGCGTCAGGTCGGCGGGGATTTTTATGGTTTTCAGCAGATTGATCAAGACAAGGTGTTCGCTGCCGTGGCGGATGTGACGGGCAAGGGCGTTTCCGCGGCGCTGTTTATGGCGTGCGCCAGTACGCTGATGGAGGCGCGATTACATTTGCCGCTCGCGGAAATGATGCGGCAGGTAAACGAGGAGCTGGTAAAGAAAAATGATTCGCTGATGTTTGTCACGATGTTTGCGTGCGTGGTGGATAAAGCGGCGGGTGTGCTGCGCTATGTAAACGCAGGACACAACCCGCCAGTGCTCTATACTGGCGGCTGCACCAAGCTGCTTGATGACGAGCCGGATATCGTATTGGGACCAATGCAAGGGGCGCAGTATGAAGAAAAGACACTGCCTTTAACGGAGGACTTTGCGCTGCTTTTGTATACCGACGGCGTGGTGGAGGCGGAAAACGATCAACAGGCGTTTTTTGGAACGGAGCGGTTGCTTGTGTGTACGCAGGCGATGTTCGAAAACAAGTATACGGCGGATGACGTTGTGCACGGCGTGGAAAAAGCGGTGAAAGACTTTGCCGCGGGAGCAGAGCAATCGGACGATATTACGCTGTTATGTATGATACCGAATGGAGAAACAAAACATGTATGAACGAAGCGCGAAAATAATCAATCAACAGTTTTCCAAATACTTTTTACCAACCATTTTGATGACGATGGCGCTTTCCATGAGCGTTGTGGTCGATGGTATTATCGTAGGGAATACCCTGGGAGCGGACGCGCTTGCGGCAGTTAACATCGTGATGCCTGTGACGCTTATTTTCAACGCGGTGTATGCGCTTATCGGCGTAGGCGGCGCGACGCTGTATTCGGTGGCTCTCGGAAGGCAGGATCAAAAGAACGCGACAGGAATATTTACCACATCCGTATTGATGATGGCACTCATTTCCGCCGCTCTGTTTGCAGCTGGTTTTATATGCGCAGATGGGCTCAGTGCAGCGCTTACGGTGAATGCGCCCGCGCTTAATGGACTTGTGCGCGAATATATGGGAACGCTGTTTTTGGGCATACCGTTTTTGATCCTCACACCCGGCCTTGTGTACTTTTTGCGTGCTGCGGGCAAGCCGAGCTTGTCTTCCGCGGTGCTGATCGTGGCAAATGTGGTCAATCTGTGCCTTGATTTGCTGTTTATACTGGTGTTCAAGATGGGGCTTATGGGTGCGGCGCTTGCCACTGTGACCGGTTATGTGGTAGGTTTTGTGATGGCGCTTTTCGGTGTGCTTCGCACAAAGTCTTTGCGCATGTGCGGGCTGCGCAAGGGTTGGGGCAAGACGGCGGCGGAGCTTTCAGGAACGGGTCTGCCAAGCGCGCTTTCCACTTTGCTGAATTTTTTACGGCTCACGCTGATCAACCAGATCGTTATGGCGACGCTGGGGGCGGACGGCGCGGTGGCGTTTTCGGTGTGCATGTCCTGCCTTTCGCTGACCGCTATGTTTGTAGGCGGCGCGGCGCAGACAATGATCCCCATATTCGGCACGCTTTATGGAGAAAAGGATTATGCCGGCATGCAGTTTACGGTCAATCGGACGCTCAAGACGGTGTTGATTGCCAGCATCGCTCTGTTGGTTGTGTTTGAATTATTCCCCATGCAGATATCGATGCTGTTCGGGGTGACGGAAGCGGTGCAGCTTGATATTGCGGCGCAGGCAATCCGTATCTACTCCATCAGTCTGCCGTTTATGGGGTTGCTGTTTGTGGCGGGTTGTGTGTATCAGGTGGCAGAGAAGCGCAAACTTTCCTCGCTCGTGCCTGTCTTGGAGAATTTTGTGATTGTTGTTCCGCTGGCATTGTTGCTGGCGGCAGCCTTTGGCGCAGTGGGTATCTGGTCGGCGTTTCCGTTGTCCGAAGTCATTACTTTGGGCATCATAGCTCTCATTGCAATGGGTATACGGCGCAGGACAGGGATCGGCAAAGGGGTTTTGCTGCTCGAAGAACAGCCCGCAGAGATACTGGATGTCTCGATCCATATGGATGTTGCGCAGGCCACGGGGTTGTCGGCGCAGGCAATCGACTTTTGCACATCGCACGGTGTAGACAGTGTGAAAGCAAGCAAGGTGGGCGTGGCGATCGAAGAAATGGCGATGAATACCATACAGAATCAAAAAGGAAAAAAAGGCGGTCTGATCGACGTGCGCGTCAATATCACAGGCGGAACGGCGGTGATCTCCATGCGTGACAATGCGCCGCCGCTGGATCCGATGTTGTGCATGGAAGACTGCGCCACGGGAGGCATCGACCTTCTGGTGGCGGTTGCTCAGGAAGTGAAATACAGCAGATTGCTGGGAATGAATTGTACGCGTATAGAAATCGCGGTATAATAACGATAAAAAAGCATTGAAGTGCCGGACGATAGGAGAAAAATCAAATGGAACTGATCAGAAATAATGAAACAATCACATTGAAGCTTGCTGGACGGCTGGATGCCAATACGGCGACAGAAGTAGTGGAGGGCGTGCAAAATGAGCGTTTTGCCCACATGGATATCTGCATGGAGCAGTTGGAATACATCTCCAGCGCGGGACTGCGCGCATTGCTGGTTTGCAAAAAAACAGCCGATGCCTGCGGAGGAACTTTGGTGGTAAAAAATCCACAGCCTGCCGTGATGGATATTATGGCGCTCAGCGGATTCAAAAAAATGCTGGATATCCGCAGCGAGGAATAAAATGATCACAAATCGCTAAAGGCGTGGCAGGGGCAACGAGCATGAAGGAAATAAAACTTCCGGCAAAAGCGGAAAATCTTTCGCGTATCACCGCGTTTTTAGAAGAGCTGGGTGCGGGCGATCTGTATGCCGTCATGGTGTCGGCGGAAGAAGTCTTTATTAATATTGCCTCTTACGCCTATGAGACGGAAGGGGAGGTCACCCTGCGCGCGGGAATGCGGAATGGGGCATTTGTGATGGAATTTATCGATGAGGGCGTAGCATACGATCCGTTGTTGGCAAAAATTCCGGATATTGAGTTGTCTGCGGACGAAAGGACGCCCGGCGGGCTGGGCATCTATATTGTGCGGGAGATGATGGACGTGGTGGAGTATGAACGGCGCGGAAATACCAACGTACTCCGGCTTTCGAAAAAAATGTAACAGTGTGGATTTGAAGTACATAGGTACTGGCAAACAACGAAATTGGCGCTCCTATTTTTTCTGCC
>CAZQDA010000074.1:0-15624 GCA_964592155.1 uncultured Christensenella sp. | reverse complement strand
CGCAGCCATAGCAGCGAACCTTCGCGCGGTCTCCTTCCGAGTATCTTGTTTCGGAAACAATGTTCAGCTTTCCGGTGGAATAATCATAATCCGTTTCCACATAGGTAAAGCCGTTGATGCGCGAGATGATCTGCGCCGCATCCTTGCCAAGACCGTTTAAGATCACCTGCAGGTTTTCCTTGCGGACTTTATTCGCTGTTTTCGCAATGCCGATTGCGCCCTCCGCAGCGGCAAACGATTCATGCCCCGCGAGGAAACAGAAGCATCTTGTCTGTTCTTCCAAAAGCATTGCGGCGAGGTTGCCGTGGCCAAGGCCAACAAGACGCTGCTCCGCAACAGAGCCGGGGATGCAGAATGCCTGCAAACCGATGCCGATTGCCTCAGCTGCCTGCGAAGCCTTTTTGCATTCTTTTTTGATCGCAATCGCCGCGCCCAGCGTGTAAGCCCAGATCGCGTTTTCAAAAGCGATCGGCTGAATGCCGCGCACAATGCCATCCACATCGAGACCTTTATCGATCGTGAACTGTTTTACTTCATCAAGGGAAGAAAAGCCATATTCTTTCATGCACTTTTCGATCTGGGCAATTCTTCTTTCGTAACCTTCAAATTTAGCCATTATCATCGCCCTCCTTACTGTTTGCGCGGGTCGATGTACTTGACCGCGTCTTCATATCTGCCATAAGTGCCGATATTCTTTTCATAAGCTTCTTTGGGATCAACGCCGTTTCTGATGTCTTCCATCATTTTGCCCATGCGGACAAACTTGTAGCCGATCACCTCGTCGTTTTTATCAAGAGCCATCTCGAGGATATAACCTTCCGCAAGCTCCAGATAGCGCACGCCCTTCGCGTTTGTGGAGAAGATGGTGCCAACCTGGGAACGAAGTCCCTTTCCAAGATCCTCAAGGCCTGCGCCGATGGGCAGTCCGCCTTCAGAAAACGCAGTCTGCGTCCTGCCGTAAGCAATCTGTAAGAACAGCTCGCGCATCGCGGTGTTGATTGCGTCGCACACAAGGTCTGTGTTGAGCGCTTCAAGCAGCGTCTTGCCCACGATTGCCTCGCCCGCCATAGCTGCGGAGTGCGTCATGCCGGAGCAGCCGCTTGTTTCGATGAGCGCTTCTTCAATGATGCCGTCTTTTACATTCAGCGTCAGCTTGCACATGCCCTGCTGCGGAGCGCACCAGCCTACGCCGTGTGTCAGGCCGGAGATGTCTGTGATTTGTTTGGATTTTACCCATTTTCCTTCTTCAGGTATCGGAGCGGGGCCGTGATGCGGACCCTTTTTCACGCATACCATTTCTTCTACTTCTACTGAGTATTGCATGGAATTTTAAACCCTCCTTGAAAAAAATTGTCTTAATCATAAAATAACTAAGCGATACGAGAAACATTATAGCATATTTTAGGGATTGCCGCCATTATATTTTTGTGAAATCGAACCATATGGTGATGCGGCAGACGCCCTGTTTTTGCAGCGGCAAACGAGAAAGAAGGCGTAAGGCAGCATGTTTCATGTGATATGGCACAAAATAGTGGTATAATAAAACTGGCAACACAAAAGAATGCGAACATTTCAGACGGATAGGAGAAAAATGAAATGATTTGGCTTGTGATCATAATCGTTGCGGTGGCCGCCGTGCTTTTGACGGTTGTTTTTGTGGCGGCGAATAAAATATTTGACGTGGCGGTAAACGCAAGGAAAACAAAAGAAAAGGTGCTGAAAACCAACGAAAATAAGCCGTCCGCGCAGGAAGAAGCTGAGCAGGATGAAAAAACGCTTGCGCGGGAGTGGCTGTGCGGGCAGGCATTTGTGATGCACGATCAGGTCTCCTTTGATGGCTTGCGTCTGGTGGCGCGAGAGCTTCCCGCCGCACGGAAATCCGACCTGTGGGCGGTGTGTGTCCACGGATTTTCCGGCAATGGGTTAAACCTTGGACTCGCGGCGAAGCGGTGGCACGAAAGGGGATATCATGTGCTTTTGCCTGACCTGCGGGGATGCGGGGAGAGCGAGGGCGATTATTATGGCATGGGGTGGCTTGACAGGCTTGACCTGATTGCGTGGATGAATTCTGTGATTATCAAGCAAAATGAGGATGCGCGAATTGTCCTGCACGGGGTTTCGATGGGCGCGGCGACCGTGATGATGACCACGGGTGAAGCGTTGCCGCCAAATGTGAAGGCGGCAGTCGAAGATTGCGGCTATACTTCCGTGTGGGAGGAATTTACGCTGCAGCTCAAAAAAGTATTCGGGCTGCCGCAGTTTCCGATTATGCAGCTTGCAAACGCTATGGCAAAGCGCCGCGCGGGTTATTCTTTCAAGGAAGCTTCCGCTGTGGAGCAGGTAAAGAAATCCCATACGCCAACCTTGTTTATTCATGGCGATCAGGATACGTTCGTACCTTTTTCTATGCTGGACGAGGTGTATGGCGCAGCGGCCTGTGAAAAACAAAAATTGGTGGTGCAGGGCGCGCAGCACGCGCAGGCGGGTACAGTAGCGCCCAAGCTTTATTGGGATACGATTGATGGATTTATTCAAAAGAGGATGGGGGAGTGAACGCATATGAATATCATCGCCGTGGACGATGAAACGCTTGCGCTTGACCATCTGACGGGACTGCTTCGAAAGGCAAGTGCGGGAAGCACTGTGCAGGGATTTTCAGATTCTTTCGAGGCGCTCAGGTATCTGGAAGAGCATGCGGCGGATTTGGTGTTTTTGGATATCGAAATGTGCGGGATGAATGGGATTGCGCTTGCAAAACGCATGAAGGATTTGCGGCCGGGCATTGGTATTGTATTTGTCACCGGATATTCCAATTATGCGCTGGACGCTTTTTCGGTGCGTGCAAACGGCTATCTTTTAAAGCCCGCCACGCTTGAGCGTGTGCGCGAGGAAATTGAGCAGATTGATAACCGGCAGCCGTTTGGAAACGGAAAGCGCATCCGCGTACAGACCTTTGGAAACTTCGAAGCGTTTGTGGATGGAAAGCCCCTGCGGTTTTCGCGGTCCAAATCCAAAGAGCTGCTCGCGTATTTGGTGGACCGCAAAGGCGCAGGCTGCGGGACTGCAAACCTATGCTCCATTTTGTGGGAAGATAAGGAGTATACGCTCTCCATACAAAAGCAGTTTCAAACGATTGTGTCCGATCTGATTAAAACGCTCAAAAGCGTGAATGCGGAAGATATGCTCATCAAAAAAAGAAACGATATATCCATTGATATTTCAAAATTTGACTGTGATTATTACGATTTCCTAAAAGGGGATATCCGCGCCGTAAATTCTTACGCGGGCGAGTATATGTCAAATTATAGCTGGGCCGAGTTTACGACAGGATTTTTATTCCGCAGGGAAAAAACATAAAAAATCTGGTGTAGTATTGGTGTATCGTTTCCTGTATATTAAATGGAGTAAAAAGTTTTGTTTGTATAAGAGAGTAAGCCCATGACAATTGCGCATTTGTTAGATCCGCCCGTTGCGATCCTGTTTTTTGGAATGCTTGCCGCCATAATCGTTTTGGCGGTTTGTTTGTTTCGCGTCCGGAAGAACAAAAGGAATGCGCATGATGCAACCGAATATGATTCGCAGGAGCTGGAATATCAAAAACGCCTGCGAAAAGCCATGGAAGGGTTGTATGAAAATATTTTCGAACTCGATATCACGCGCAACTGCGCCTATGGAGAGGAAACGAAGCGGTATTTTAAAAGCTTGGGAATCCCGGAAGACGCTTCTTACAGCGAGGCGCTCAAGGACATTGCCAAAAAGCAGATAAAAGAAGAATATATCGAGGGATATCTGGAGACATTTTCGCGTGAAAACGTGATCCGCAATTATAAAGAAGGAAACCACAATCTGACCTACGATTTTCAGATCAGCTCTGACGGTGTTAACTATCGCTGGATGCGCATTCTGGGACAGATTTTTTTCTGGCAGTCGGATCGGTCTCTTCACTTAATCACCTACCGCCAGAATATTGATGCTGAAAAAAACCGCGAGATATCCTTACTTGAAAAATCACAAAAAGATTTGCTTTCAGGACTTTACAATAAAAAAACGGCGGAAGAACTCATCGAGCGCAGCCTCCAGGCAGACGTGCAAACAGAGTCCCGCCATGCGCTGTTCCTGTTTGATATCGATAATTTTAAAACCATCAACGATAATTTAGGGCATAGCTTTGGAGATTTTGTGATCACGGAGTTTGCGGCAGAACTGAAGAGGCAGTTCCGGGATACTGACATTATCGGCCGCATTGGCGGCGACGAGTTTGCGGTACTCATGAAAAATTGTGGCGACAATGTCCGTGTGCGCGAAAAGCTCCGTCAAGTTTGTATTGTGCTGGGCAGGGAATACTGCGGAGAAAAGAAAAATTATACGGTTTCAGCAAGCGTTGGGGCGGCGATTTATCCGGAACATGGATTCACTTATCATGAGCTTTACGAAAAAGCGGATAAGGCGCTTTATATTTCAAAGGGACATGGCAAAAATACATTTGCCATATATGATGAAGCGGCGGGAAGCGATATGGTGTTTCGCACCAATGAAAGCGATATGAAAGCGCTGATGAGCGCGGCCGCGGACGGAATTTCAAAAATCGGATTTACCAAAGAATTTAAAATGCTTTACTTTGACGAAAAACGGGCAAGGCTGACAGGCACGCCGCTGGAAGTATTGCGTAGCCCTGGTTTTGACGTGCTGTCCCAATTCCATCCGGATGATGTTCCGCCTGCGCTTGAAGTGTTTCACGAAGCTGTTGTCACAAAAGAGCCGTTTACCGTCTATCTGCGCCTTAGGCACGCGGACGGGTATTATATTCCCATGCGTATGAGAGGGCTTTTTGTAAACGAGCTTTATGATGGGCAATATCCAGTTTTCTACGCGCTTTATACGGATCTTACAGACATTTTGAAACAGGCGGAGCATGGAAAGTTCCAAACGGGGAAGAAAACCATTGATTTTGAATAAATTGTAAAATGTGCTGTCCGCATCCCCCAAACTTGCAGGGAATGCGGATTTTGGCTTGTATTTGCATTACAAAAATTATATAATATAATGCGTATAATTATTTTTGCGGAAGGAATGACAAGAGGATGTATCGATTTGCAAAACGCTTTGACGGCGTAGGCGGAAGTGAAATTCGCAAGATATTCGGCTTGCTCGCTGTGCCGGATATGATTTCATTTGCGGGGGGCAACCCCTCGCCTGATTTGTTTCCTGCGGAAACGCTGGCCGAAATCAGTGAAGAGATGATCGCCGAGGATGGAAAACATGTGCTTCAATATGGCGGCACGCTGGGCGTTGGGCGTTTTATCGAGCTTTTAAAGGAACGCAACCGCGATGTGATGAAGGAAGATGACGATCTGGTCGTGCTTTCCGGCTCTTCTCAGGGCATCGACTTTTTTGCGCGTACCATGATCGAGAAAGGCGATGTGATGCTGGCGGAATCACCCTCCTTTCTGGGAGCCCTGCAAACGTTCCGTCTGGCGGACGCGGACATAAAAACCGTCGCGCTCGAAGAGGACGGCGTAAACCTGCAGGAGCTGGAAGAAAAAATCAGGCAATATGCGCCAAAGTTTTTTTATACGATCCCAACCTTTCAAAATCCGTCTGGCATTACGACGAGTGCGGAAAAGCGGCAGGAGGTATATGACCTCTGCAAAAAATATGGCGTACTTATTTTAGAAGACGATCCCTATGGGGAGCTTCGCTATAGCGGGCAGCCGCTTGCGAGCATCAAGTCTTTGGATGACAGCGGACTTGTGTGCAGGCTTTCCAGCTTTTCCAAAACGATTTCGCCGGGGCTGCGCGTGGGCTATGCGATTGCAAACAAAGAGATCATCCAGAAATTCAACCTCCTAAAGCAGGGCGCGGACGTGCACACGTCAAACCTCACGCAGGCGATGGTAATGGAATTTATAAAGCGCGGCTATTATGATGACCACGTCAAAATGCTGTGCAGGGAATATAAAAAACAGCGCGATGCCATGTGCGGCGCAATCGACAACTGTTTTCCGGCGCAGGTGCGGCGCACAGACCCGCAGGGCGGGCTTTTTGTGTGGGTGACGCTTCCCGTGGGGATGGATTCGCGCAAGCTGTTTGACGCGTGCGTCAATGAAAAGGTAGCCTTTGTTTCAGGGCCTCCGTTCTATGCGGACGGCGGGCATGAAAATACGCTGCGTATGAATTTTTCCATGCCGAGCATCTCTGATATTGAAAAAGGTGTGGAGAAGATGGGGCGCATTATCCGCGAGTTCGTGTAAAAAACCCCGCGCAGCGCATTTCTGCGTTAGGGCTTCGACTCCGTTTGTCAGCGCACGTCGCTCGCCCTGCCGCACGTCGCTCGCCCTGCCTTAAGCAGCATCTGCGCAGCGCATTTTTCGGCGCAGAAGAGAACTGTATTTGATAGATAAATTTTTTAGGAGTTTAGATAAATGACGACAAACGTTTTTGATATACTGCAGGAAAGAGGATTTGTTAAGCAAACCACCCACGACGGGCTCAAGGAGATGCTCGGAAGGGAAAGCGTCAAGTTTTATGTGGGGTTTGACGCGACGGCGGACAGCCTGCATGTAGGGCATTTTGTGCAGTTGATGGCAATGGCGCACATGCAGCGGGCGGGGCACGTTCCGATTGTTCTCATTGGCGGCGGCACCACCATGATCGGCGACCCCAGCGGAAAGTCCGATATGCGCAAGATGATGACGCGGGAGGTGATTGCCCACAACGCGGAAATCTTCAAGCAGCAGATTGGAAAGTTCCTTGATTTTTCAGATAATAAAGCCGTTATGGTGGATAATGCCGATTGGCTGTTAGACCTTAATTACGTGGAGTTCCTGCGGGAGATCGGCACCTGCTTTTCGGTGAACAGCATGCTCACCGCAAGGTGTTATAAAGAGCGGCTGGAAAAAGGGCTGACGTTTTTTGAATTTAACTATATGCTGATGCAGGCATACGACTTTTTGGTGCTCAATCGAAAATATGGCTGCATGCTTGAAATGGGCGGCGACGACCAGTGGTCAAATATCCTCGCGGGCGCGGACCTCATCCGCAGGAAAGAGCGCAAGGAAGCCTACGGGCTTACGATCACGCTGCTTTTAAAAAGCGACGGCAAAAAGATGGGAAAAACAGAATCCGGCGCAGTGTGGCTCGATCCGGAAAAAACATCTCCTTATGATTTTTATCAGTATTGGAGAAATGTGGCGGACGCGGATGTGAGAACCTGCCTTTCGCTGCTCACTTTCCTGCCCATGGATGAAGTGGAGCGGTTGTCCGCTTTAAAGGATAATGAGATCAATGATGCAAAAAAGATACTTGCGTTTGAGATAACAAAACAGGTGCACGGCGAGCAAGCGGCGATTGAGGCGCGCAAAGCGGCGGAGGCTCTCTTTGGCGGCGCGGGCGCGGGCGGAAGCATTCCGACCACCGAGCTTTCGGTTGCGCAGCTCAAAGAACAGCCGCAGCTTATTGATGTCATGGTCACCTGCGGACTCACAAAGTCGCGCGGCGAGGGGCGCAGGCTCATTGCGGGCGGTGGCGTTCTGGTGAACGGCGAAAAGGTAAATGATGAATTTGTGCAAGTGACGGAGCAGGATTTTGCGGAAGGCGAAATGATGATCAAAAAAGGGAAAAAGGTCTTCCACAGAGTAACGCTCGTATAAAATGGAGAAGCGCGGATGGCGGAAGAGTTAAAAGAATATATCTGCCTGAAGCAAAGCGCGGAGCATGAAATCGTCATCAAAAAATCGAGATTCATCTGCCGGCTGATACCAGTCACAACGGAGCAGCAGGCGGGCGAAGAACTGGCGATGGTCAAAAAAAAGCATTACAACGCAGCGCACAACTGCTCTGCGATGGTGTTAGGGCAGGGTTCCTCCTTTGTCAGGAGTTCGGACGACGGCGAGCCGCAGGGCACGGCGGGGCTTCCCATGCTGGAGGTGCTTGTAAAAAGCGGGGTTACGAATCTGCTTGCGGTTGTGACGCGTTATTTCGGCGGTACGCTGCTTGGCGCGGGCGGGCTTGTGCGGGCGTATTCGCAAAGCGTGGCGCAAACGCTAAAACTGGCGCAGCTTAAAAAAATGATTCCGGCGGCAGAGCTTGCGTTTTGCATCGATTATGCGGATTATTCCAAATTGCAGAGCCTTGCGAATGAGTTTGGAGCTACGGTGGAGGCGGAATTCACAGAAAAGGTAAATGCGGTTGTAACGCTCAGGCAGGAATGCTTTGAGCGGGCGGCGGGAAAAATAAACGAGGCCTTTTTGGGCGCGAAGGTTTATGAACTAAAACGGCGCTGTTACATCAGTACGCCGGTATAAAAAAGTCTTTCGAATAAATTTATATAGTAAGGAATGATGGGTATGGAGATCAAATTTTTAGAAACAGACGAGAGAAAGAAGAAGCCGGAGGACGAAAGCAAGCTAGGGTTTGGCCACCTCTTTTCGGATCATATGTTCATTGAGAACTATACCGAAGGCAAGGGCTGGCACGATGCGAAAATCAAGAAGTACGAAGATTTTTGCGTATCTCCCGCGGCTACGGTATTTCACTACGGACAAGAGGTATTCGAGGGCTTAAAGGCATATCGTCAGGTAAACGGCAAGATTGCGCTCTTCCGCGCAAAGGATAATTTTGCGCGCCTCAATAGCTCCGCAAAGAGGCTTGCGATGCCGCTCATTGATGAAGCGTTTGCGCATAAAGCATTGCGTGAGCTGGTGAAAATCGAGCAGGACTGGGTGCCGCGTCAAAAAGGGACGTCGCTGTATATCCGCCCGAATTATATGGGAATGGATCCTTTTATCGGCGTAAGCGCCGCAAAAGAATATGTATTTTACATCATGACAGGGCCGGTGGGCGCATATTATGCAAACGGCCTGAAGCCAGTCAAAATCCTGATTGAAAAAGAATATGTGCGCGCGGCAAAGGGCGGCATGGGCTTTGCAAAAACGGCAGGCAACTATGCGGCCAGCCTGATTGCGGGTGTAGAGGCGCATGAAAAGGGCTGCGATCAGGTGTTGTGGCTGGATGCGGAAGAAAGAAAATATGTGGAAGAGGTCGGCTCCATGAACATTATGTTCGTGATCGACGGAAAACTGGTAACACCGGAACTTGACGGAAGTATCCTGCCCGGAATCACGCGCGACAGCGTTATGACAATTGCGCGCGATATGGGCATCCCTGTGCAGGAACGCAGAGTGTCGATTGAGGAAGTGATCGACGCTGCAAAATCGGGTGCGATGAGCGAAGCGTTTGGCACGGGTACGGCAGCGGTGGTAAGCCCTGTCGGGGAGTTTATGTACGGAGATGAAACGATTACCGTTGCAGGCGGTAAGATGGGCAAGCTTGCGCTTGAGTTTTATGACATCCTGACAGGCATCCAGTATGGCGAAATCGAAGACAAGTATGGATGGACAGAAACGGTTTGAGTATTGCCTCAGTCTCCGGAATACTGCGAAATTAACCCTTAAACGGAGGAAAATCACTTGAAAAAAAGAATTGGATCAATCCTTCTGGTTGTCATTCTGGCAATCGTGCTGTGTGTTTCAATGGGCACGACAGCGCTTGCTGAGGGCACGGTTAAAATGACAGCGACCATCAGCCCGGGTTCTCTTACGGGCGCGGGCGCTGTGACCATGAAGGTTGAGGTGCAAAATAATACGGACGCGGAAATCGCGGATGTTGTGGTGACCTATCCGGACGGACAGACAAGCGAGCTCGGCGCAATTGGCGCGGGTTCTTCCGGCTCGGCGGAACAGTCGGTGGAAATTTCAGAGAATATGCTGGGCAATCCGGTCGAGGTCAAGACAGATTTTACGGACGCGGGCGGAAACCCCAAAAATATCACGGTCAGCAAGACGATTGAAAAGAAGGAAGCCACTGTGGGCGCGAGCGCGAGCGCAAGCGTCGACAAGAGCACTGTCGACAAAGACGGCAAGGTGAAGTTTACGTTTACCCTCAAAAATGATGGAAACGTAACGCTGGAAAAGGTTTCGCTCAAAGCGCCACCTTTAAACGACAGCAAACAGCTTGGTGATACGTTCACCTTAAAGCCTGGCGAAAAGAAGATTATGACGTGGAGCCCAAAGGTTGCGGAAAGCCTTGAGGTGAAGCCGGTCTTTAGCTATACGGCGAATGGGGAAAAGGGAACGGCAAGCGCTGACACCGTAAGCGTAAAGGTAAATAATGCCGAACCCAGTGCGTCTGCTTCGGCGAGCGCCTCTGCTGAAAGTACGGCTTCGCTGAGCATTTCCGCTGCGGCTGACAATACGTCCGTAGCAAAGGGAAGCACAGTTACGTTTCAGGTTACCATCAAAAACAGCGGCACAGACAAAGTGAAAAGCCTGAAAGCCGAAGATGCCAACGGAAACAGCGTAAAGCTGAGCGCTACCACAGTGGAAGGCGGCGGCAGTGTTACAGGAACCCTGAGCGTACCCATGGCAGCAACGGATTCGGTTGTGTTTGAAGTAACAGGGCAGGATTCGGCAGGGCAGGATGTGGCGGCAGTGTCCGATCCGGTCACCATCACGGTGCAGGAGGTTGATGCAAACAGCGCCGTTGCGCTCGAAATAGAAATCCCCACAAAGCTTGCAAAAGCAGGGCCTGTGGATGCCACGTTTACTGTGAAGAACAATTCGGGGGCGGAGCTTACGAATGTGAAAGTTACGGAAGCCACGCTCGGCGACATTGAGACGATCCCAACCATGACGGATGCGGAGCAGACGGTCAAAAAATCGATCCAGATTGACAAGACGACGACATTGACGTTTAAAGTCAGCGCAACCCTGCCCGATGGGACTCAGGTAGAAAAGGAAACGGCACCGGTCACCCTCACAGTGGAAGCGGGAGCAGGCGGTATGGGAAATTTATTGATGATTTTGTTGATCGTGGTTGTAGCGATCATCATCGTGGCGATTGTGCTCGGTGTGTTTGTGCACAAAAACAAAAAAGCGGGCTTTACGGCATTCGGAAAACCGCGCAATGGGAAAAACGGCAAACCTGCCTCAGCAGCGCGCCAGCCTTCCCAGCAGCAGAGGCCTCCGCAGCAAAGACCGCAGCAACAGCAGCGCGCGCCGCAGCAAAGAGCCCAACAGCAAAGGCCTCCGCAGCAAAGACCGCGTAATCATATGTCTGTGGAGAATATAGAGCCTCCGAAAAGCCAGCAGAAGCCCCCGCAAAAACGGGCGCCTCAAAAACCGCAGGCCAAAAAAGGCGGGGCAAATTATTCGGACAGAAATAAATTCTAACTTAAAAAAAGCAATTAAAAAAACGGGTTTCCGCACATGCGAAGCCCCGTTTTTTTTGACCCTGCTGTTAAGTATAACTGCCAAGTTTTTTGGCAAGTTTTATGATCTTTTGTACGTTTTCAAAGCTTACATCGTTGGGAATCGAATGGTCGGATGCAAAGATGTAGCCGCCGTTTTCCTTTAGAATGGGAAGCAGCCGGTGCATCTCCGCCTCGATTTCCTCGTAATCCTTCCAGATCATCGCGTTAAACCCGCCGTGCAGCGTAAGCTTGTCGCCATAATCCGCCTTGATCTCATCCGGCTTCATGCCGGCCTTGATCTCCATGGGGTGAAGCGCGTCAAAACCGATTTCCGCAATTTCAGGCAGGAACGGGTTGATGTTACCGCAGGAGTGAAGCCGCACTTTCGCGCCCTTGCCATGCGCCCAGTCAACGGCGCGCCTGTGCACGGGCCTGATGATTTCGCGGTACAGGTCAATCGAAAAAAACTGGCTGCATGAATAGCCCATATCCTCGCGGATGTTGAACATGTCAAAGGTATATCCGGCGTCCCAAACGCGGTCAAGCAGCGCAATATCCACGCTGAGGCTGTGGTTTAGCATGTCGGACACCCACTGCGGGTCTTCCAGCATGGCAATCAGCAGCCGTTCCGTACCCACAACGTAAGAAAGAAAATGGTTGAAGCCAAATTCACAGTCGGCAAGAATCCAGTGACCATCCTTGCGCCAGCCGTTGTAGTTTTTCTTCAGATAATCCCAGGGAATCCGGTCGTCCGTAGGATTCATGCGCTCTCTTGCCTTCAGCCACACGTCTTTTTCTGTGATGGTGTAGTCCATAAAATCAGGAGTGGAGTCCTGATGCTTAAAATTACGCTCTTTGCAACCCCATTTTGTCATTTTGGTGATAAAGGTATCGTTTTCTTCCACAATGCTTTCCGGAAGCTGAGGAGAGTTATCCACCACGATACGCGAAACCTTGTCCGTGTCAAAGTAGTCCTCATAGGATACGTTTTCCGGCATCCCTTCGCGCTGCCAGCGCGCCAGCGCGCCCGGCCATGGAAAATCCCACATTGCCACTCTGTCGGCCTCCTTGTGGGCAAACATCCGTTCAAATCTTTCGTGTGAAGTCATTTTTGCCATTGGCTTCTCCTTTCGGATACGGTTAAAATTTTAGGCCTTTTATCAATGCGAAACTGCTCTGCTTCAGTTGATTATAGCGCGAATAGAGAATGGTGTCAACAGTCGACTGTCGACGAAATAAAAAATAAGCAAAGCGATTTTTTGCAGGGCGGATATGGTTATTGTTGCAGCAAACTGTCAAGTCCGGACAGGATGTGAGCTTCAAGCAGAGCGTCGATTTGAGCCGCATCTCTGGCCTCGAGGGCCTTAACGAGCCGGACGTGATTGGCGTGGTCTCCGGTAGATGGCAGAACGGACGCTGTGCGGAAATATAAAAGCAACAGCGTTTTGATTTGGTTTTTCAATCCCTGCCAAATACGCAGGGCGCGGCTGTTGCCCGCCGCCTCAATCAAAAGCTCGTGAAAGGCAAGGTCGGCGTCTGTCAATTTGGCAAAATCAATGGGCTTTTTTTCCACAAGGCGCGTAATAAATTCTGCTTTTTTCAGCAACGCGGCGGCGGGAAGCGTGTTTTTGTCAAGACATTCGGCAATGGCGAGCTTTTCAATATAGAAGCGCAGCATATAAATCTCTTCATAATCCGTTTTGCAAAAAGAAGCAACTTCCCTGCGCCTGCCGTTTCTGGCAACAAGCCCCTCGCTTTCAAGCTGCATCGCGGCTTCGCGAATGAGGGCGCGGCTGACGCCGAACGCTTCCGAGAGTTCTTCCTCAACAAGCCGGAATCCCTGGGCAAACGTTCCCTCGATTATTTTTTGGCGCAGTACGTCCGTCACCTCGTCGGTGAGCAAACGATGCCGGATCGGTTCTTTTTTCAGTTTGTTTTTTTCTTCCTCGTTTGCCGTCATATGCAACCTCTGTGGTTTATAGTAATAGTACTATTATACAGGATGGCGGCGGGAATGAAAAGCTTGTCAAAAGAGAGCAAGGGAACGGAGGCGTAAGACCCATGTTTTTGAAAGCGCCCGACACAAAATATTGTCTCCTCCGGGGAGGATAATTTAACCACAAAGCGGTTGATATATGGTATAATATAGGATACTGATTTTTTTGAGAGGGATATTGAAAAACGTTATGAATCGATTTGAATTACATTCCAAATACGCGCCCGCGGGCGATCAGCCAAAGGCGATCGACAGCCTGGTGCGCGGCGTGGAGGAAAACAAGCGCGCACAGGTTTTGCTGGGCGTTACGGGCAGCGGAAAGACGTTTACGATGGCGAATGTCATCGCGCGTACCCAGCGTCCGGCGCTCATTCTGGCGCACAATAAGACGCTGGCGGCGCAGCTTTGCAGCGAGTTTAAGGAGTTTTTCCCCAACAATGCCGTAGAATTTTTTGTGTCCTATTATGATTATTATCAGCCGGAGGCATATATTCCGGGCAGGGATTTGTATATCGAGAAAGATTCCAGCGTCAATGATGAGATCGATAAAATGCGCCACTCCGCCACAACCTCCCTGCTTGAGCGGCGGGATGTGATTGTAGTGGCCAGCGTTTCGTGCATTTATTCCATCGGCGCGCCGGAAGATTATGGAAATCTGGCGGTGGCGCTGCGCGAGGGAATGGAGTTTTCGCGCGAGCAGCTTCTGGAAAAGCTTGTCTCCATCAATTTCAGCCGCAACGATCTGGATACGTCGCGCGGCACGTTCCGCGTGCGCGGGGAGATCGTAGAAATTTTTCCCATGGCGCAGAGCGAAAGAGCGATCCGCGTGGAATATTTTGGAGACCAGATCGAGCAGATTTCCGAGGTGGACGCGCTCACTGGCAAAAAGCTCAGCATCCAGAAATATGTGATTATTTTTCCGGCGTCTCATTATGCGATGGAGCATGAAAAGGTGCTTGCGCATCTGCCGGATATCAAGCGGGATTTGCTGGGGCAGGTAAAGCAGTTTGAGGAGCAGGGCAAACTGTTGGAGGCGGAGCGCATCCAGCAGCGCACGATGTATGATATGGAGATGCTCAAAGAGCTTGGATATTGCTCGGGCATTGAAAACTATTCGCGGTATTTTGACGGACGCGCGCCGGGCGAGCCGCCATACACGCTGATGGATTATTTTCCGGAGGATTACCTGCTGTTTGTGGATGAATCGCATGTGACGCTGCCGCAGGTGCGTGCAATGTACAACGGAGATCGCGCCCGCAAGCAGATGCTTGTGGATTACGGATTTCGCCTGCCGTCCGCATTTGACAACAGGCCGCTTCAATTTGCGGAATTCAACGCACGTGTAAAGCAGGCAGTCTATGTTTCGGCAACGCCCGCAGAATACGAGCGTGAGCTTGCAAACGGCGAAGTGGTAGAGCAGATCGTCCGTCCGACAGGACTGCTCGATCCCGCAATCGAGATTCGAAAAACAGAGGGGCAGCTTGACGACCTGTTAGGAGAGATCGGCGATATTGCGGCGCGCAAAAAGCGCGTGCTGGTGACCACGCTCACCAAACGGCTTGCGGAGCGCCTGACGGAATATTACACAGAGATGGGAATCCGTGTGAAATATATGCATTCGGATATCGATACGCTCGAGCGGATCGAGATCATCCGCGGACTGCGGCTGGGAGAGTTTGACGTGCTGGTGGGCATCAACCTGCTGCGCGAGGGGCTCGACATTCCGGAGGTGGAGCTTGTGGCGATTCTCGATGCCGACAAGGAAGGGTTTTTGCGCAACGAGACTTCGCTCATCCAGACCATCGGGCGCGCCGCCAGAAATGCGGAGGGGCGGGTTATCCTGTATGCGGATACCATCACACGGTCAATCAAGGCTGCGGTTTCTGAGACGGATCGCCGCCGCGCGCTGCAGCAAAAGCACAATGAGGAGCACGGAATCACGCCTACCTCAATCACCAAAGAGGTGACAGAGGCGCTCGCGATTTCCCAGAAGGCGGAGGAAGAGGAGTTTGCAAAGCTGCCGCAAGGCGAGCGTAATATGCGCATCGACCTCTTGACCCAGCAGATGAAGCAGGCCGCCGCCGAACTGGAATTCGAAGTCGCGGCAAAGCTGCGCGATATGATCGAGGAATTGAAGAAATAGCATAGCTTTTAACCAGACAATGAAAAACAATGGAGGAATTATGGACTATTTACACATCAAGGGGGCGCGTGAGCATAACCTGAAAAATATTGATATCACGCTTCCCCGCGATAAATTCATCGTGATGACAGGGCTTTCCGGCAGCGGAAAATCCTCGCTCGCGTTCGATACGATTTATGCCGAGGGGCAGCGGCGTTATGTGGAATCGCTGTCCGCGTATGCCCGCCAGTTTTTGGG
>CAZQDA010000073.1:0-15666 GCA_964592155.1 uncultured Christensenella sp. | reverse complement strand
CCGCAGCAGGGCGGATATGTTCCGCCACAGCAAGACGGATATGCACCGCCCGCAGTGCAGGGCGGCCCGCAGCAGCCGCAGCAAAATCCCGCCGGTCAGCAGCCTGTTTTTCAGCAGCCCGTGCAGCAGAAATCAAAAGAAGAACTCATTGCAGAGCTTGCCGATTTACAGGCAAAAGGGATTTTGACGCAGGCAGAGTTTGAGCAGAAAAAGCGGGAGATCGAGCAAAAAGACGGCGATGCGTAAGTGGGAAAGCCTTGACTTTCCCACAGCACATACGCTATAATATTTTGATGTAGCGTCCTTGCTCTGCGGGCAAAAAGCAGGGCCATTAGTCCAAGAGGAGGTGAATTACGGATGGTAAAATATGAATCAATGTATATTTTAAAGCCGGATCTGGAAGAGGAAAAGAAAGACGCCCTCGTAAAAAGATTTTCTGATATCGTAACGAATGATGGCGGTACGATTGAAAAAATCGACGAATGGGGCAAAAAAAGGCTTGCTTATCCAATCCAGTACATAAACGACGGCTACTATGTGTTGATGACATTCGAAGCAAAGCCGACATTGCCGGCCGAGCTCGAAAGAAATTACAAAATTTCCGACGATGTGATTCGTTACATGGTAATTAATTTGGACGAAAAATAAGCAAGGGATTCTGCGCAAACGCAGAATGGCGGGCATTTTTTCATTTGCCCTGAAACGATAAGAAAAAAGGATGGTTCCAAGATGAATAAAGCGATTCTGGTTGGAAATTTAACAAGAGATCCGGAACAGCGCACCACAGGCAGCGGCATTCCCGTAACAAGCTTTACGGTGGCTGTGCAAAGAAGGTTTAAATCGCAGGATGGCCAGCAGCAGGCTGATTTTATCAGCTGTGTGGCATGGCGCTCCACTGCGGAATTCGTTGCAAAATATTTTGTAAAGGGTTCCAAAATCGGGGTGATCGGCACGATCCAGACGAGAACCTACGACGACGCGAACGGTGTGCGTAAATATGTGACGGAAGTTGTTGCGGACGAAGTGGAATTTGTGACAAGTAAGGCACAAAATCCGGGAGCTACACGCGGAGACGCGCCCGGACAAAGTATGCCGCAGGAGCAAAACGCAGACGATTTGTTTGCGGAAGAGCTGTCGGATTTCCAGCCGCTTGACGATGCGGAACTGCCTTTCTGATTCTGAAAGAAAAGGAGAATTTCTCAAATGAGCGAAGATAGAGCGAGAAGACCGATGCGCGCAAGAAGTACAAGAAGAAAAGTATGTGCTTTTTGTGCGGATAAGTCGGAAACAATCGATTATAAAGACGTTGCAAAATTAAGAAAATATTTGACGGAACGCGGCAAAATCATGCCGAGACGCGCTTCCGGAACCTGTGCAAAGCATCAGAGACAGCTTGCGATCGCAATCAAGCGCGCAAGAATCATGGCGCTTCTGCCGTATGTGTCAGACTAAGCATAACGCTGATTGCGCAACACAAAAATAGACGAAAAGGACACGGTTTTTTAACTTGTGTTCTTTTTTTGTGTGCTGTAAATTGTGAAGCGTTTATGGTATACTGAATAACATGAACGTTACATTTGATTCTGATTGCGCGGTGGTTTCAGGGCTTGCCTGCTTTGATCCGCCGCATATTTTCGATAACGGACAGGCATTCCGTTTTTCTCAGAAAGACGGATGCTATGAAGGCGTGGCGCACGGGCGTTTTTTGCGGGTGCGCAAGGAAGCGGATCAGGTGGTGCTTTATCCTGTCCATAAAGAGGATTTTGAGGGGATATGGAAGCACTATTTTGATCTGGAGCGCGATTATGATACGCTTTTTTCCGGCTGTGGGGATGAAGCGCTTGCCTGCGGGAGGACGTTTGGCTGCGGGCTGCGTATTTTGAATCAGGAGCCGTTTGAAACGCTGATTTCTTTTATTGTGTCCGCGAACAATAACGTAAAACGTATCAGGGGCATTCTTGACCGGCTGTGCGTTTTGTGCGGAGAGCCGTTTTCGTTCGAAGGGGAGACGTATTACAAATTTCCCACGCCGGAGTCGCTTGCCGCGTGCGGTGTCCAGTCGCTTACGCAGTGCGGGAGCGGTTATCGCGCGCCATATATCAAAGAAGCGGCGCGCATGGTTGCGGATGGTTTTTCTCTCCCTGCGCTGCGGGATATGGCCTATCAGGACGCGAAAAAAGAACTGCAAAAGCTGCCGGGCGTCGGGCCCAAGGTGGCGGACTGTGTGCTGCTGTTTTCTTTGGGGTTTTATGACGCGTTTCCTGCGGATGTGTGGATTAAGCGCGTGATGCGCGAGCATTACGGCTTTGAAGGAAACGATAGGCAGATTTATGAATTTGCGCGCGAACGCTTTGGTAAGTATGCGGGCATCGCGCAGCAATACCTGTTTTTCTGGCAGAGGGAAACAGGTGGCAAAAAATGAGCATAACCGCATTGCGGTGAATGATAGTTTGAATTTTTAAGGAGGCTACCATGAAACTTTTGGTGGATACGCACACGCACACGGTTGCGAGCGGGCACGCCTATTCTACCTTGCGTGAAAACGCGCTTTTTGCGGCGCGGCGCGGGCTGGAGGCATTTTGCTGTACCGATCACGGCCCGGGCATGAAGGGTGTGGCAGTCGCGTTTATTTTAAACGTGCTCACAAGCGTTCCGGATGTGATCGAAGGGGTGCGGCTTATCAGGGGCTGTGAGCTTAATGTGATGGATAGTGAAGGCAGGCTCGATTTGCAGGGGCGTTTTCTGAAAAACGCGGAGTTTTTGATCGCATCGCTGCACGATATCACCATCCCGCAGGGCAGCGTGGAAGAAAATACCGCCGCCATGACAAACGCGCTCAAAAATAAATATGTGGATGTGATCGGGCATCCGGGCAATCCGCATTATCCGGTGTGCATAGAAGAGGTCGTGGATGCGGCGAAAAAGTATAATAAGTTAATTGAGATCAACAGCCATTCCTTCCGTTACAGGGTGGGAAGCCCCAAATATTGCAGAGAGTTTATCCGTCTGTGCAAACAAAAGGACGTGAGGATTACGGTTTCCTCAGACGCGCATTCCTGTTATAATATTGGTGAATTCGATCTGGCGGAGCAGGCGATCACAGAGCTTGCGTTTCCGCAGGAGCTCATTGTGAGCAAAGACCTGAAATCGTTTGAAGCGTATCTTAGCGAACGGCAGCAGAGAGTGGCAGAGTAATTCAACTGGTAAGGAGTAATTGTTTTTATGGCATATAAGACTTTGTATCGCGTGTTTCGTCCGCGGACGTTTGACGAGGTATATGGACAGCAGCATATTACAGACATTTTAAAGAAACAGGTGATGACAGGCCAGACGTCGCATGCCTATTTGTTTTACGGGCCGAGGGGAACGGGCAAGACGAGTACGGCGAAGATTTTTGCGAACGCGCTGAATTGCCTTGACCCGCAGGGGGGGAATCCGTGCGGGGAGTGCGAGGTGTGCAGGGGCTTTCAGAACGATGCGTTTGTAGATATCGTGGAGATTGACGCCGCGTCCAACAACAGCGTGGATAATGTGCGCGATATCAGGGAAAAGGTATCCCTGCTGCCCGCGCTTGGAAAGTTCAAGGTTTATATCATCGACGAGGTGCACATGCTCTCCACAGGGGCGTTTAACGCGCTTTTAAAGACGCTGGAAGAGCCGCCGCCGCATGCGGTGTTTATTCTTGCGACGACGGAAATGCGCAAGCTGCCCGCGACTATTCTTTCGCGCTGTCAGCGGTATGATTTCAAGCGGATTTCGCAGGAGGATATCGTTTCGCGTCTGCGCGAGGTGGCGGAAAAGACGGAAGCGAGCTATGAAGAGGAAGCGCTGCAAATGATTGCGCAGGCGGCGGAAGGCGCAATGCGCGACGCGCTTTCGGTGATGGATCAGTGCATAGCGGGGCACGACGCGCTGACGGCGGCGCATGTCAATGAGACCATGGGAACCGCGGGCGGGCTCCAAATCAGGGAGCTGTGCGATGCGGTGCTGGGAGAAAATCCCTCGCAGGCGCTTGCGCTTTCAGGACAGATGCTGCAAGCGGGCATCGAGCCGCATCACATTTTAAGGGATATTGTCGTGGAATGTTCAGAAAGGCTTTCAAAGGATGCGGGCGACGCTTACAAGTGCGCCAATCTTTTGCGTGTGCTGGAGGTTTTTATCTATAACCAGAATATCCTGCGCTATGCAAGTACGCCGGACGCTGTGCTCACGGCTTCGGTGGTGCGCGCAGCGATGAACGCCACAGACGTGGAAACAAAGGATATGGAGTTGCGCCTCAAAAAGCTGGAAACGCGCGTGGAAAACCTTGCGGCGGGAATCGCACAAGGCAACCTTGCGCAAACTGCGGCGGCAGCGCAAAGCAAGCCTGCCGCAAAGCCGGTTCCTGCGGCGCAGGCAAAGGCGCCGGAAGAGCAAAACGCGCTGGAAAAACCAGAGGGCGCGATTGACGCAATAGAGACGGAGGAACAGTCGCAGGCAAAACGGCAAGGCGTGCAGATACAGGACGAGGACGCGGCGCTCCGGCAGCTTCAGGAATTGATCGGGCGGGAGATTCCGGTGCTTGCTCCCGCGGCGGCGGCGCTCAAGGCAATCGAGGCAAAAGGGAATCTGCTGTGCGTCAAGGCGGACGAGGCGGATAGCGTGCTGGTAGATTTGCTGAGGCAGGAGGAATATCTCTCTGACATGAACGGGATCACAGCGGAGCTGTTCGGACAATCGATGGTTCTTGAGGTGGTTTATACGCAGCAAGCGCAGCAGGGGGAAGAAAAAAGTATGCAGCAACAATTGTTTGATCTGTTTGGAGAAGACAAAGTTGTGATAAAATAAGTAAGAATAATCATTATTTGGAGGAAAAAAACATGGCAAAGGGCGGATTCCCGGGCGGGATGAACATGCAGAATATGATGAGGCAGGCACAGCAGATGCAGATGAAAATGCAGCAGATGCAGGCCGAACTTGAAGAACGCGAGGTAGAGGCTACGGCGGGCGGCGGAGTCGTGCGCGTGGTCGCCACAGGCAAAAAACTGGTTAAGAGCATTGAAATCAAGGAAGAGGCCGTTGATCCGGATGATGTTGAAATGCTGCAGGACCTGGTGATGGCGGCGGTCAATGAAGCGCTTACCAAGGCGGACGACATGATGCAAAACGAGATGGGCAAAATTACAGGGGGCATGAACCTCGGAGGCTTGCTGTAGGCGGTATGAATTTACAGTCGTATTCAAAACTGGTCGCGCAGTTTTGTAAATTGCCGGGCATCGGCGCAAAGACGGCGCAAAGGCTTGCCTACCATGTTCTCAAAATGCCGGAAGCGGAAGTAAAGCAATTTGCGCTGGATATGTACGACGCGCGGCGCAAGGTAAAATACTGTAAAATATGCGGAAATCTGTGCGAGGGCGAGCTGTGCAGCGTGTGCGAAGACGTGAAACGGGATGTGTCTGTGATTTGCGTGGTTAAGGATGCGCGCGATGTATTCGCGATCGAAAAAACGCACGAATATCACGGGCTTTATCATGTTCTGGGCGGAACGATTTCGCCGCTGGAGGGAATCGGGCCGGATGATATTGCCATCAAGCCGCTTCTTTCACGGCTCACGGGCGAAGTGCAGGAAGTCATTTTGGCGACGAATCCGGATGTGCAGGGTGAGGCGACGGCGGCGTATATCGGCAGGCTGCTTGCGGGCATGGGCGTTAAGGTATCGCGCATTGCGCACGGGATTCCCATCGGCGCAGAGCTTGAATATGCGGACGAGATCACGCTTGCCAAGGCCATTGAGGGGCGGACAGACGTATAAAGAATGCGGGTGCGCCATAAAAGGAAAGTGCGATGTATGACAATCTTAAAACATTGTATGAAACGGTAATGAGCTGCAAAGCATGCCGTTTGTCGCAGCAGCGCAAACATGTGGTGTTTGGCGAAGGGAATTTGCATGCGGATATTATGTTCGTGGGCGAAGGCCCGGGCGCGCGTGAGGATGAGCAGGGACGGCCGTTTGTCGGCCCTGCCGGACAGCTTTTGGATCGGATGCTCCATGAGATCGGCCTTGCGCGCAAGGAGGTCTACATTGCCAATGTGGTCAAGTGCCGCCCGCCAAACAACCGCGATCCGCAGGAGGACGAGCGGCAGGCGTGCATTGGTTATTTACGCGCGCAGGTTGCGTTCGTGCGTCCTAAGATCATTGTGTGTCTGGGCAGGATCGCCGCGGGTGTGATTTTGGGGCGCGAGGTCAAAATGATGCGCGAACACGGCGTATGTACGAAAGTGAAAAACTTTTACATTATGCCCACCTTTCATCCGGCGGCGCTGCTGCACAATCCGGATTACGCGCAGGACGCAAAAAAGGATTTTCAGGTACTAAGGGAAAAATGGGAGGAACGCAATGCCGCTCAGCAAACTTTATAGGCAGATTGGCGATTTTTATGCGGGCACAGAGCTTGTATTCGGCGACGGCGACGGTAATACGTCGCTGCTTTTGATTGGGGAAGCCCCCGGCAAGGATGAGGTCGCGCAAAAAAAACCGTTTGTGGGAAAGGCCGGAAAAAATCTGGACGAATTTTTGAAAACATTGCGGCTTAAGCGGGAGGAAATTTACATTACCAATGTCTGCAAGTTTCGTCCGTTTAAGGTGAGCGCAAAAGGAACGATATCAAACCGTCCGCCAAGCAGGCGCGAGGTGATGGACGCGCAGGCTTTTTTGCATCAGGAAATCGGCATAATTGCGCCGGAGGTGATTGTTACGCTGGGAAACACTCCCCTGCGCGCCGTGACAGATGACTTTTCAGCGACCATCGGGGAGTATCATGGAAAGCCTTCGCAAATTCAGGTGAAGGGAAAAAAATACTGGCTGTTCGCGCTGTATCATCCGGCGAGCGTCATCTATAATCAGTCGCTAAAAGAGGTTTATGAAGCCGATTTAAAGGCGCTTTGTATCTGGAAGGAAAGTATGTCGAAAAAGTAAATTTTTCCCATAACTGCGCCGTTTGCTTGCATTTTATTTGGAATATGCTATAATTAATAGTCGTGTCATAACTTTGTAATATTTTTAGCGATTTGTCAAAAGCTTGGTTACAAACAGTTGGAATCAATTGCATATGCAAGCGATTTATCGTAAGTTTTGCATAACCTGCATTCAGTGAAATCGCTGTAAATTTTGGAAGACGGAATGTGCCTTTGCAACGGCAGAAGCCGTCACATATCAGAATATTCCGGTTACGGAGGGGTAAGGTATTTGGATAAAAAGAAAGTGTTTGTGCTTTGCGTAGCAATTGCCGTAACGGCAAGCTTTGTCACGGGATTATTTGTCTATTTTTATCAAAAATCCCAGATTGAAGGCAGCGAACTCAATTATCAGGAAATCAAAAAATATATGGAGATCAGCGATCTCGAAAAAATCATCGATGAGAATTACTATCAGGATGCCGACGAAGGACAGATGGTCAACGGTACGCTCAAAGGGATGGTTGAGGCGCTCAATGATCCGTATTCCGTCTATTATACCGCAGACGAATATAAGGAATTCAACAAGCAAAATGACGCGGAACTGGTGGGAATCGGCATCACAGCGGGGCCCTATCAGGGGTCGGGCCGGCTCAAGGTAGAGCGGGTCTATTCTGCAAGCCCGGCAGAAACGGCGGGCATTAAGGAAAACGACGTGATCACGGCAATCGGCGGAACAGGCATTGAGAAGCTGGATTACGAAAGCTCGCTGAACCTGCTTCGCGGGCCGAGTGGCTCCTCCCTAAAAATCATGGTGCAAACAGGGGCGGAAGCGCCGCGGGAGGTGGAGGTTGTGCGCGCGAATGTGAACGCGCAGCGCGTAACCTATACCATGCTCGATGACAAAACCGCATGGATCATCATTTCTGAATTCAATGGAAACTGCGTGGAAGAATTTAAAAAAGCGATTGAGTATGTGAAGACAGAAGGCGCTACGGGAATGGTCATCGACGTGCGCGGTAATATGGATGGAAGCATCAAAAACGCAATCGATATGCTGGATGAAATTGTGCCGGAGGGCGTTGTTGCCTACACGGTAGATAAGGCCGAAAATAAAGATGAATTCAAGGTGAGCGGGGAATACTTTGACCTGCCGCTTGTGGTACTGGTGGACGCAAACAGCGCGAGCGCGGCAGAGGTGTTTGCGGGCGCGGTGCAGGATAGGGGGCGCGGTCAGGTGGTTGGCTCGCAAACCTATGGCAAAGGCGTGGTGCAGTCTGTGTTCGATATGCCGTATTATTCAGGCGGCGGAGTAAAGCTTACGAGCGCAGTCTATTATACGCCGGAAGGAAAGCTCATCAACGGGACGGGGATCACGCCGGATATTCCGGTGGAAGCGCCGGCAGACCTTGCAAACCTGACGGCCGAAACCGATACCCAGCTGCAGCAGGCCATCATAGCGCTGGAAGGAGAGCCCGCGGCGGAATAAGTGATGAACAGAATTGGGATTATTGCGGTCATTGTAGAAGAAAACAGGGAGAGCGTCGCGCAGGTAAACGCAATCCTGTCGGAATATTCGGAACTCATCCACGCCCGCATGGGCGTGCCAAACAGGGAGAAGGATATTTATATCATTTCCCTTGTGGTGGAGCTGACCAATGAGCAATTGGGCGCAATCACAGGCCGGCTGGGAAACTTAAAAGGCGTGAGCGTCAAAAGCATGATGACCAACAAAACATATTGAGCCAATCAAAAGCCCCCTGTGTACTCTCGCAAGGGGCTTTCGTTTGCTTTTTTTGAATATGCGGATCATGCTGAATGTATATTATTTCTTCTCATAGTGATCCCTTCAAATCCTAAATTAAAAATCTGTTTCGCTGTGAAAAATGGTTCCATGTAACCTTATTGCGCAGATGTGATTTCGTTTGTTTTGCGTGGCTTGATCAAGCTCCCGACAAGCCCTCCGGCTGCGGCAAAAACGATCCATTGAAAACCATATTCGTAAAGCGGCATATACTGCAACCATTCCTGGGGATATCCCTGTTTGCTGAGCTGGCTTAAAAGCGTCGCCGCAAAGCAAAACAATGCGGCAAACCGGATTATGTTGTGGTTTTTGATTTTTTGATTCACAAACGCGAAGAACACCATGGTCAGCATAACGGGATAGAGTACGTTTAAAATCGGCGTCGCAAACTCTATGATTGCCGACAGCCCCAAATTGGATATCAAAACACTTGCCACAACGATCCCTGCCACACCATATTTGTATGGGATTTTTCCCTTTGTCGATTCTTTAAGAAAGGTACTGACTGCCGCTGTTAACCCGACTGCGGTAGTAAGGCAGGCGAGCATAACAATGATTCCCAGAATAAACATGCCAAAGTTGCCGGTCAAGCTCTGGAAAATATTGGTAGTCAGTGTCGCCTGTTCGATGCTTGCGTCGTATATGCCTGAAACGGAAGCGCCCAAATACGTCAGTCCGCAATAAACGATGCCAAGGCCGGCGGCAGCAACCAGTGCGGACCTTGTCACCATCCTCGTTTTCTCACTTTCTTTCTTGTAGCCAAATCCTTCTATCGCGGAAATGATTACCATAATAAAAATTGCCGCTCCAAGCGAGTCAAGGGTTTGATAACCAGACAAAATCCCTTCCTTGATCACATTGTCCAGTTTCGGCGGTGCCGGGGTTCCCAGTGGGTTAAAAATTCCGATCACAATCAAAGCAATCATTGAAATCAACAGGATGGGAGTTAAATATTTTCCTATGATTTCGACAACCTTGGAAGGTTTTATTGTCAACACAAAGACAATCCCAAAAAAGATGAGCGAAAAGATAAGCGGCGTAATAAAGCTCAATTGGGCAAACGGCTGGATCGCCATTTCATATGTCGTCGCAGCCGTCCTTGGGATCGCCATCAAGGGGCCTAAACAGATAACAACCGCAAAGTTAAGCGCCGCGGAAGGGATGCGCCCCAACCGGCAGGTAAGGCCTTGAAGAGTTCCCCCGCATTTCAGCACTGCGAAGATCACAACAATCGCCAGCACAACATCCGCCAGCATAAAGAAAACATAACCCAAAAACCATTGGTTGCCGGCATTCAAGCCTAAATATGGCGGAAAAATCAAATTTCCCGCACCAAAAAAGATAGAAAATATTGCAAACCCTACAACGATAACCACATTTTTTTCTTTCATAGATTTGCTCCTTCTACTTCTGGGCAATGAAAGCATATCAAAGCGCATATGTGTTTTTTAGCGCAATCAAACGCGTCGGTTGTTCATCGTGTTCATTGCGCCTGTGAAATGGAACCGGATACACTTTGCATGTTAATTGATTTATGAATAGAATTCAATGAAAATCTCTCGAGAAAATTGAAAAATGAGCATTTGCGGAAAATCCATCAGGCTTTTTCGAGTCTCTTATTTGATCAGTGGTATGCGTACTGTAAATCGGGTACCCTTGCCTGGTTTTGATTGGACGCTCACTTCACCGCCATGCTCCTGCACGATGGTACGAACAATATACAGCCCCATGCCAGTGCCCCCGTTGTTTGCGCGCGTCGTAAAGAAACGGTCAAATATCTTAGGGATCTCCTCCGGAGATATTCCCGCGCCTGTATCGGAAACCTCGATGCAAGCATAATTCTCGTCGCGCGTAAGCGACAAGGTGATGCTTCCGTGCGGCGGTGTAAAGCTGACTGCGTTATAAATCAGGTTTTGAAGCATACGATTCAGTTTGTCGGGATCGGCCATCACAACGCAGGGGGTTTTTATGGCGGTGCGAAGCAATAGGGTTTGTCCGTCCAGCTCTGCGTCAGGGCGGTTAAAACGATAAAACTCTTGCAAAAATTCCACGAGTTCTATTTTGTGATGTGGCGTAATCAGTGGATTTTCGGCCGAGTATTGTTGCACGATACGAACCTGTCTGTTGATCTGCGCACACTTCTCTTCTATGATTTCGAGATGCCGCTTGGTTTGTTCATCAAGACGCACGTTGTTTTGTCTCACCATTTCAACATAAGATGACATGAATGCGGACGGAGACTTCATATCATGCAAAAATTTAGAGATCAGGTCTTCGCGTTCCCGCACCATAAGAGCGATCTCGCGGGTCTGCGCACCGACCTCTTCGCGCAGGTGCTTTGTAAGCCGCCAGTTTTCGGCCACCATTGCGTAGCTGCGCCGCACCACCAATATGCCAAAACAAATAACAAGCGCAAAGGCGGCGTATTCCTCCATCCAGCCAAATCGTGCCGGTTCAAAGGCGCTGACGGTCAGTGAGGCAAATAGAATGCCCGTGCCATAAAACGCTGTACCACACAGCATCCATATCGCGTTTTTATGCTTGCGCAGGCTGCCATATACGGCAAGGCAGAGCAAAAGAATGGCGCTCAGAAGGCGGTATATCGTAATGATTTTTCCATAGGGAATGGCAAATGCGGGCAAAACGGGCAGCGCAAAAAGCGGGATAATGATGCTTAAAAGCAAAAAACCAAATGCGACGCGCAAAGAGATGTGACCAAGACGGGTATGAAAAAGCCCGGATAAGCGCAGGCATATGTTGAGCACACACCATACGATGAGTGCAAACATCGCATCCTCCAGCGCATAAAACGGACGAATGAGGGAGGAACCATAAAACCACACAAACGCATGCGATGCAAGGACTGAAAAAGCAAGGGCGAGCACACCAAACAGCAAAGCTAAGCGGTCGCGCGACTGCCGGATTCCCAGCCACAGCGCAAGGGAAAAAAGAGCGGCAACCAAGGCTCCAAAGCATAAAAATCCATAAAATATGAGGCGGCTGCCAACGACGGTTTCGATTGCCTGTGAGTCTCCCAGCAGGGGAGGATAGGTAAGCCCGCTGTAATAATGCGTGTAATTTGCGGTTTGCAGGAGCAATTCGTTTTCTTCAAGAAGCGGAAAGGAAACGACCGCATCCTGCACAAATGGGCGGTAGGGTTCCATAGAGCCGCGTTCCGCAACAAGCGCGCCATTGGCATAAAGGCGAAATGCGCAAAAAACCTCGGGCAGCAGGAGCGTTCCCGTTTCGGATGCTCCGTTGTAGCGGAAATTAATCCGCCATGTGGACAAGCCGTAAGGAGAACGGTTCTCGCTTAACAGGGACAGGTTCAGGTATTCGCCCACAAAGGTTTTTACGGACGGGGCTTGAACAGTTGAACTGTCGCCAGGCTGCAAAAGAACATTGGGATATAAGTCCCACCCATCCGTCAGAAAAATGGCGTCCTCCGTGGAAGGCAGCGTCAATTCCGTCTGCCTGCCTTGAGTGGAAGTTGTGCGTGTGATATACTTATTATCAAACTGAAAAACCATCGTGAAAAACGCGACCGCGAAACAAAGCGTGATCAAAAGCGGCATTATACTTTTCAAATTGATTCGTCCAGGCATAGCATCCACCGTTTCAGAGAGGAGACTTTCCATGCGCAAAAAGGGAACTGCAATTTGCATCATATCCATTTTGATTGCATGTTTGAGTTTATTTGCTTTTCCTATTATAGCATATGCGTCCGCGCCTGTGGAGCAGGATGAGGCATGGGAGGAAGTTGCAAGTTTTGACGAACTGGTAAATAAGCTGGAGGCAATGAAAACCACAGGCGGAAACATACGGCTCACAAAAGATATTGTGGCAGAGGCGGGCGTTGATGATACATTTTCCGCCCCGCGGCTTATGAATACCCCAATTAAGCTTGACACCGGCGAATATACGATTACCGTGCGGGGAAAACTGGTTGTTACGCCTTTTGTTGAAATCAGTGGAGCGGGCGGAGAAAAAGGGCTTTTTTATGTGGAGGACGGCGGTTGGCTGGAGCTTTATAGCATATCGGTAAAGGCGGATTCAGGTGCTGCAATCGCGCAATCGCCGCGCTCTGTGCTTTGTTATGGCGCGCTGTTTGAAGGAATGCCGGAATTCGTTTGCGAAGGCGAAATAAAAAGCGCGGGGCCGGTGGCCGTTCCGTGGTCGGATACGAATCCGAAATTTTTGCAATATGTTTATGTACGCGACGGGGAGCGCGCAGAAGACGTTCTGCCCCTTACAGATGAGGGGGCGCTTTATGAAAACGGCAGCATGGATCAAAATCACAGTTTGGACGTTGCCTGGGATGTCGATCTTTTTGCGAACCGGTTTGCGGCGCGTGAAAGCTGCGTGGTCACTGGAAGCTATCCCGGCGCAACGGCATACGCGACGCCTGTGTGCATGGTTGTATTCCAGAAAGGGCGCGCGGCCACCGTGCTGGGCGGCTGGGGAACAGGTGGAACGGATGGGCGGGGCCTGTCGGCGCAAATTCAGGTTGCGCTTGAAAAACCGCAGGAATTTTTACGGATCGATTGGTCCTCAGACGGTGAGAATTGGCAAGAGTGCGAAGCAGATATGCTGGAGGAACAAAGCGGCAGGCTGCGTTATTCGTTATACCCGCCGGACGATGCCGGATATCCTTTTTATATATCGGCAGTCGTATCGGAAAACGGTAAAGAGCAATATTCCAACATCCTGATTCTGCATGCGCCCGGAAAGGCAGGAGACATCGGCGGAAACAGGGGAGGCGGTACGGATTTAACCGACCCCAAAGACCCGCTTGAGCCTGAGCCGCCGGAAAACACGGAAAATCCCGATGAGCCGACGATAAATCCTCCGGAAGATACAGGTTTCCCCACCGCAACAAAGCCTGTATTCCCGCCTGAGCAGGGATTATCAACCGAGCCGCCCGGCGCGCGTATCGATGTTAAAACCGATGAGGCAAGCGGGCAGGATTCAAAAATACAATCAGGCAGTGTGGAAAAGGAAGAGGCCGGACAGATGGCTCCGCCGCTGATTGCAGGAACTGAAAACAAGGAAAACCTTTCCGTTGATATGGCAGAGATGCAGCCTGTCCCCCAGAACGAAATGCCGATCGAAAAGGATGCGGCGGAAGCCGGAATGGTAATGGAACAACAAACGCCGCAGCCGGAATATCCGGAACAGGCCGGTTTTCAGACCGCGCTGGGAGCGATTATTTCCGGCGGCGTAATCATTCTTGCGGTTGCATGGAACGGACCGGCGGGGTGGGGCGCAAAATTGTCAGGGTGGATGAAAAGATTGATACATAAATAATCATAGAGGCAAGCAACCCGCGCGGAATTTTTCCGTGCGGGTTGTTTTTGCGTCTTACGGCACAAAGCGGTATCCGTACCTGCGGATCGTCTGGATATATTCCTTTTCAGGACACAAATCAAAAAGTTTGCGGCGCACCTCCGACATGCGAGCCTGGACGGCATGCCGTCCAAGATTGATGGGTTCTTTCCAGATGCTGTCGTGGAGCTGTTCATACGAAAAAACACGGTTGGGATGGCGCGCAAAAAATGCGATGATCTCAAACTCTATGCGGGAAAAGTCCACGGTGGCATTACCATAGCGGACTTCCCGCAAGCCGGTATCGATCACAAGATCGCCAAACGAAAAAACCTGCGCAGGGCGATCCTCAGCGCGGCGGTGGATGCGCAGCCTGATCCGCGCCTCTAATTCGGAAAGGGAGCATGGCTTGCACATGTAATCGTCGCCGCCGATCGAGAGCCCCTTAATGCGCTGCTCAATCTCCGTATAGACAGACACGAAGACGATAGGAAGCGCAGTGACAGCCCGTGCGGCAACACATACGTCATAACCGTTTGTATCCGGCAAATCGATATCCAGCACCATACAATCGAATGTTGTGGTGTTGATTGCGCGCATGGCGGCATCCGCATCTGCCACGCACGTGACCAAATATTCCCGCCGTTCAAAAAATTCACGGTATAGCTGTAATAGATCTTTATCGTCTTCAACAAAAAGAAGCCGATATCCATGATTTTCCGTCATAGTATGGTTCTCCAATAAAAAGCGCTCTACGCAGGAAAAATTCCGCGATAATAAATACAGTATACCACAATACTGCTTGCGAATAGCCAAGCAATTTATGGCGCAAGGGAATTATCCGCTATTCGTCATTTTTTGTAGCCGAAAGCATGAAATCATGATCTTTTTGATATGATTAATATAGATACACACAGTATCGATTATTATTTTATATCAATTGATAAGGAGAGGTATTATTACGTATGGAAAACAATCAGGCAGAACAAAACACACAGAAAGAAGCGAATCAGAAGGGAAGAATAAACAACGCGGTTCATGCGATGACCGGCGGCAATAAAACGGCTGGGATCATCATTGCGATTTGTATGGTGATTTTGGGCATGTTGATCTTTGCCGCACCGCTTATTGTGGGGCTGGGAATTGCGTATCTGATCACGATCGGATTCATCCTCTATGGAGTTTTCAGTATTGTCTCTTATGCACGGATTCCGTCAGACGAGAGGAATGGGTGGACGCTGGCAAACGGCATCATTTTTGTATTGGTTGGAATACTGATCCTTGCAGAGGCGCTTGGGAACAAATTCGGGCAGTTAAGCATGCTTTCCATGTTTTCTTTCCTGATCGGTTTTTTTGCGCTGTTCGGCGGGATCAATCAGATCGCATCGTATGGAGCGCTGAAAAAGGCGGGAGAGGATAAGGCGGGTTGGGTGCTTGCAAGCGGTATCATTAACCTGATCCTCGGCATCATGATCATCTGTGCGCCGATCATGGGCTGGTTTACGCTGGAGATGATATTTGCCATTTACCTGATCGTCGGCGGTATCGCTCTGTTTGCGGAGGCGTGTTCCGGAAAGCTTGCACGCAAATAGGCATACGATAAT
>CAZQDA010000072.1:0-15677 GCA_964592155.1 uncultured Christensenella sp. | reverse complement strand
CCCCATAAAGAGCATCATAAGGATGGTGGGAAAGGCAAATTTTAACAACGCCCGCATGGTAAACTCCCTTGCAAGCGGATTTTGCTTTGCGCAGAGATTACTCACAGCAGGTCTCCCTCAACTCCTCTTTTTTCAAGATGAATTTTTGAGTGGGATATCCAAACTCTGTGAGCAATTCCGCTTCGGCAAACCCAAGGCTTTTCCACGCCTTGCGATAGCCCGAGTCGGCTTTGTCCCCCTCGCGGAAGGTCGTAATGCTGACAGGCATATTTTGCAGTCGCATCTGAAACAACCAGTGCAAAAACGATTTCGCAACCCCGTGCTTCCGATATTGCGGATGAACGCCTAAAAAATCAATGCTTCCCGTCTCGCCGCAAAAAGCCATTGCGCCGATGATCACATGCTGATCTTTGATCACCAGCGCCTGCCTTTTTTGTATGCACCGTTTTAACTGTTCGAAATATTCCGCCTCATCAAGAAAAGGAAAGCCGTCCACCACAAGGCGCACGAAGTCCATCCATGCGGGAATATCGCTTGTTTCGGCAAACAGGATATCCGTCTTCCAGTCGATTTCTGCCTTTATTTTTGTCGGATGATTGTTCAAACGATATCTGAGCTGCAATGGATAAAATTCTTCCGCTTCGCGATATCGGCGGGGGGATTTCTTATACATCTGCTTGAAAATTTTGGAAAACGCCTGCTGGCTCTCATATCCGGCTGCAAGGGCAATCTCCAGTATGGGTTTATCGGAAAACACGAGCAGTTTGGCGGCCTGCGTCAATTTACGCCGATTGATATAGTCGTGAATACTCAGCCCTATGGTATCCGTAAAAACGCGGTGCAGATGATATTTGGAATAGTGAACCGCGCGCGCGACGATCTCAAGGTCCAGCTTCTCTGCCAGATGCTTTTCGATATAATCAATAGCGGCAGTTACATGAATAATATTTGTTTGCACTACAGCTTCCTCCTTTCTTTTAAAATTATATCAAATGCTTTTCCGCGTTTTTTCATCAATCTTGCTGTGATAAAAATTTCTTTTCATCAATGGGCTTAAGGTCCGGTCATCGGTCCAGCAGCGCCTCCACCTCTTCCCTGTGGGCAAACAACGTACAGCCGCCATTGTGCCCGGCCTGAGCAGCGAACTTACGCAGCTCAAGAAAAAAACCTGAGCGTAGGGCGTCCGCAAGGGAATGCTCTCTTAAGCTGAGCGCAGAGTAGGGAGAAAACGGACAAGGCTCCGCGCCTCCTGCCGCGTTGATATGGAAGAAACCACGGCCCGAGGCAAGGCAGCCATCCGTTTGCGCTTCGTCGCCCGGAAAAGACAGGACGATCATCGTATCAAAGCGGTCTCGCAGAGAGTCGGTGATTTCCTGCATCCGCCTTATATCCTCTTCATCAAGCATCAGATGCTCTGTATTTGGCTCTGCGGGAACATATTCCACATAAAATAATATCCCGCATCCGCTTTGCCGCAATTGTTCGACAAAGGCAGTTTGCGTCACATCTGCCATATTTTCCTTTGTGACCGTGACAGATACGCCGGACAACAGCTTCTTCATGCGAAAAAACTGCATGGCCTCCTCTATCGCCGCATGTGTGCCTTCTCCGCGCCGCGCGTCCGTCACTGTGGCGTCCCCCTCCATACTGAGCACGGGAATAAGGTTTCGGCAGCGGTCAAACAGCAACTGATACTGCTCGTCGATCATGTGTCCATTGGTGAATATGGGGAATATAATATTTGAAAACTGTGCCGCGGTTTCGATCACATCACGGCGCAAAAGAGGCTCGCCCCCCGCAAGGATCACGAACGATACGCCCAGCGCAGACGCTTCCGAAAAAATCCTATGCCATGCCCGCGCATCCAGCTCATCGGCATTTTCATCCGTACAGGCCCCGGATGCCCGTGCATAACAACCCGCGCAGTGCAGATTGCACTGCGCCGTGATGCTTGCAATGAGAAAAGGCGGAACATGTAATCCATCTACTTCATTTTGCTTGCGCCGCTTTGTGCTTCTTCCGATTTCAGGCACTGTTTTCGCAAGGAACGCCAGTCCCTTCGGGCTTTTCAGATAAAATCGCCCCACTGTTTTTGCCAGCAAAGAAATTCCCTGCTCCATATATTCATTCAGATTCATTTTGTCCTCCGTGTGAGATGTGATAGTTCGCCGCAAATTCTTCGATATGCCGGTCTAACAGATCGAGTGCCTCATCCCGCTTTTCAGGCGCGGAATCACAGCGCAGGAGCAGCAAAAAAATCGGGCCGTAAAACTGAACCGCCGCCACAAACGGATCCACTTCGCGGAAATAGCCTTCCCGCATCATCCTCGCAAAAAGCGCCGACTGGAAAGAAAGAGCGCCGTCCAAGAACCATTCGTTGAACATGCGCTTAGCTTCACTGTTTTTATATTGCTCGATCATCAAAATACGACGGAATTTTCTGGCGTAAGCATCGTCAAAGAAAAACAGAAAGATGCCCTCAACCGCTTTTTTAAGCCATGTCAGGTCATTTTCCCCATACTGCCGATAGATTTCGTCGATTTCACCCTGCGGCAGTTTGTAAAAAGTGGCGGTCTGTTCAAATCGACGATTCATTTCAGCAATCAGCGTGCCAAAAATGTCCTGCTTGCTTTTGTAGTGCTTGTAAAGCGAGCTATCCTTGATTCCGACTGCGGTTGCGATATCCTTGACCGAAACGCCGTCGTATCCATATACGGAAAAAAGGTCAAGCGACGCTTCCAGAATCTCTTGTTTTGTGCTTCGTTCCTGCATTCTATTTACTCCTTTGCGTGCTAGTAATCACTAGCTAAAGTATAGCTAGTAAACGCTAGCTTGTCAAGCTTGAGAAAAAAATCTATCAGTAGTTCCCTCTTCCCTAAAAATGCGCCTGCCTTTGCTATCGCATATTATTGACAACAGCCCCCCTCTTTCGGTACAATCCAATTGCAAAAAAGATACTGATTATGCTTATCTCTCTTATTCGTGCATAGAAAGAGAGGATAAAAATACTTTTTTGTTCTATCCTAAAAAGCAAGGAGCTGAAGATATGGAATGGATTACACGGCTGAACGATACAATATGTTACATTGAAGGGCATTTGTCAGATGAAATCAATTATGAGCAATTGGCAAAAATAGCTTGTTGCTCTACCTATCATTTTCAAAGAATGTTTGCGTACATGGCAGATGTTCCGCTATCAGAGTATATCCGCCGCAGGCGCATGTCACGGGCGGCGGTGGATTTGCAAGACGGCGCGAAAAAAATAGTAGATATTGCGGCAAAATATGGCTATGATTCCCCCACCGCCTTTAACCGCGCTTTTCGAAGCGTACATGGCGTCGCACCGTCGCTTATAAAAACGGATGGCATTTGCCTCAAAGCCTTTCCGCCCATCAGCTTCCAAATTACAATCAAAGGAGCAAAAGAAATGGACTACAGGATCGAAAAAAAAGAGGCTTTCCGCATTGTGGGCGTGAGCGCTCCCCTGCAGCATGAGGTAGAAAAGAATTTTGCAGTTGTGCCGCAAATGTGGCAGAAAGCGGCAATGGATGGAACCATTCCAAAGCTCGTGTCCATGATGGACGGCGAGGTGAAAGGCGTGCTTGGGGTAAGCGTTTGCAACGAGGAGGAAGACTGGAGATATTTGATTGCAGTGGCAAGCAACCGGCCCATAGACGACGCTTTAGAGGAATATCCGGTTCCCGCCGCCACATGGGCAATCTTTCCGGGAAGCGGAACAGGGCAATCCATACAGGAGCTGGAAAAGCGTATCGTGACAGACTGGCTGCCCACCTCCGGTTACGAATACGCCAATGCGCCTGATATCGAAGTCTATCTGGATCCGAATCCCCAAGATACAAAATATGAGGTTTGGATTCCGGTTATCAAAAAAGACTGATCGACCATCAAAAGGGCAGCCGCAACGGCTGCCCTTTGCTATACTCCGCACAAAACGTTGCGGTTCTATTGGCTGGCTTTCGTCGGCCTGTTGATCACATAGCGGCTGCTTCCGGCATCCAGCAACACAAATCCACATGAGAGCAGCGTATGTTCAGAGGCTTTGTTTTCTCTGTCAATATCAGCGGTCACCCTCTGCGCATCCGGAAAGGAAAATATTTTATCTAAAAGCAGGGCAACCATTCCCTTTCCCAAACCCTTGCCAAGATAATCCTCTTCTCCGATCAGGTAGTCAATTCCATAGGTGCCCGCAAGTGGCATTGTCCCAAACTCTTCCTCGCTGTCCGCACATTGATAGTATTGGCAAAATCCGACCTGGCAACCCTCCCACAGCGCAATCAGGTGGTGTAACCAGTTAAAGCGTCCATTGCGTTCCAAAATTTCAGACATCCAGTCATCAATCGTAACGCCCATGTGCGGTATTTCATACCATCTTTTTACATGCTCTTTATTCAGCCATGTTTCCATCAGCGGTATATCTTCATCGCCCAGCAATCTTAATTCCAACATCGTTTTTTCTCCTATTGTTTCTATGACTTTATCCGCCGGGAGCGCCTGACCAAATTGTCAAGCCTTGTTTTATGGCATTGCCGATTTTCCATAATTGATTGCGCATCTCATTCCTCTGCTGCCTTTTCTCTCTTTTTTTGATATAATCAATAAAAAAATGGAGGTATCCCTATGGAAAAACTAACCAAAACAGCAGGCGACAGCAATTTTATTATTTCTTCTGCTTTGAATACGACAGAAGATGGGTTTTGCGGAGAAGCCGCCGACCAGCTGGCGCAATTCGAACAAATTTTGGATTACCTGATCCGCTCTCAAACTGAAATACCGCAGCAATTGGACGCGTTGCGAAAAGAGGGCAAGGAAAAAACTGTCAAATTCAGGGAACTGATGGCGCAAAAGCTTGCAAATACAAACACGATGCTGCTACTGAAACGGTTTGGCGTTTCATGCTTTTGAGCTTGCCTTTGCTAATCACTCAGGTCGGCCTGATCTCCCACATATTCAAACCGCCTTACCTTGCGCCCATCGTGCTCCACCAACTCATCCCACATGGAAAGCGGGCGCACCCAAAGGCCGCGCTCTGCATAAAGCGCCTGATAGACCACCATATCCTCTAATGTTTCCGAATGCTTTGCAATTGATATCAGTTTATATTCATTGCCTCTAAAGTGTCGATAAATTCCTGTTTTCATGCTCTGTTCTCCCTAAATTAAAGTGTCTTTCGTTTTCCTCAAATAGTCCGTCGTATATGGGCACCAGACCATGCACTTCAGGCATAACGTACAATTTTTTCTGATCATGATTTGGTCGCGGGTTGTTGTGACATCCCACGTTTTGCCCAGCAGGGCTTTGGTCGGGCACACATCCACGCAAACGGCGCAATCGCCGCATTGCGGCTGTTGCGGTGTTTTGCCCATTGTGATAAAAGGGGCTGTGGTCAATACCTTACCCAGCATCTGCGCGCAGCCATATTGATGCGTAACCAACAGATTGTTTTTTCCGATGAATCCCAATCCGGCTCGCAGTGCGACCGTTTTATGCGGCAGCCGTCCAAATTTTAATTTGCCCACGCTTTGATAGCCTTCTTCTTGCAGCCAGCCGGCTAATTTTACGGCAAGCGCATCCATCTTGTGTTCGGTGTTAAACACTTCTTTTCGTTTTGGCTCCTGACCGGCCTTGATTGTATTGAGATATTCCTTTGACAACGTTTTGCCGAAGAGAACGGCACACGAATAGTCTTCCGCGCAATCCGCAGGCAGCATAGAAACATCAACAAAATATACAAAATCCGCGCCGCTGTTTTTGATACGTTGCTCCCATCTTTCATTCAGTTCCATGCCTGATTCCTTCATTTCCATATCCATAACGTCACTTTCCAAAAATGCAAATCCCTTATATTATGTTCTATAAAGCGATGACTATCCCTTTATTTATCCTAAAACAATTGTAGGAAAAGGAGGAGAGCGCTACTGCATTTCTTCTTCGCTGACAAGTAAGTCAGTGGAATCCCCGCCCATACTTATGAGGGAGAAGTCCTGACCCAAATTGCGTTCTGCCGAGTTTTTCTTAATCGCCTTTTTTCTTTTGCATGCCATACCGCATCCCGTTCGGATCAAAAACGGCTCTGCACGCATAAGCCTATCAGGACAGAAACTGAATATTCTACAAAACCATGTGTATTTTTTCCATTTTTGCAATTTTCGTAAAAAGCTATACTGGAAACAAAAAGGAGAAATGTAATGAAAAAAATAGGGATCCTCTTTTTAATAGCGGCATCTTTCTTTATGGCAGGATGTTCGCTGTTTGGGCTGCAAAACGCCACGCAAAAAGGCCGCAGCCTTTTAGATCAGTTCGACGGAGACAGAGACTCACGGGTACAAGAAACGATAGAGCCGCTGCCATCCGCTCCTGATACCCGCTTAGAAAACATCCCTTTTTCTGTCATCGATCCATATAAGTTTTTAACCGGCAGCCTTGCCGCGTTTGATGTACTGGAATACAATGACGCATACTTTGAAGAAAATCCGGACTCCGCTGTACTGGAACCATACGCCGGCTCCGGCACGGTTGATTTGCCATTTGTAAACTCTGCTACCGAAGTCATCGCTAACGTCTATTCCGACCACAATTCATTTCATCAATATTACGTTTTTAAGGACGAGGCCACTTTGGACGACAAATTAGCGTTGTACAACGCCCTCTGTCAATCAGCCGAAGCGCAGTATGGCCCGCCCGATGAAGGTTTTTATCATTACTATTATCCGGGTGGAAAGGATCGCACAGAAGATCTGAGTTTTAACGATGAAACCATAAAAACGCTTATGGCCGCCACGCCCGACGGCGATTATGAATTTTCCCGCGCATGGGATCCGGTGGGCAATGATATGCGCATGGCGATTGCTATTTCGCCCAACGTTGTCATGGGGCACCAAAATGGCGATATTGCCGTGTTCCTTTATTCCTATGCCCCGGCCGCTGCACCAACACCGGAGTCTAAGCCGGAATCCGCGTCAAAACCGACCTCTAAGTCGGCGCCCGCGCCAACACCCGCACCGCTAAAATTCATCAGCGGAACCTATTATCCGTTGGATGGGGGAAACCCGTTCCTGACAATCAGCGGAACAAATTTGACCATTGATTTTGGTGATGACAATATTTGGGATATCTCGATTGAAATTTCAGGCAGCACGGCAATGATGTACGATCACGGCAAATTTGGCAATGCCTCCATCAGGCAAATCGACTCTGAAACCATTGTTGTAGATAACAACTATTTCGGAGGCACTTACACGCTTAATTAGAATGATTCCGGTGAGCAGCATCCACAAACTGCTCGCAAGAAATTGATGAGGAATAAAAACACTGAAGGGGTGTCAAAACCATGAAAAAACTGATTTGTTTGATTACACTGGCAGCATTGCTGCTTAGCTCTTGCGCGCTGTTTCCACGGGCCGTAAAAAACCAGGACAGCCTCATCGATAAGCTTGGCAAGTTTAACACCGCGCAAAACAGTTCACCCCCGCCGGATGAGCCGGAATATGAGCCTATCACCTATGACTACATCGATCCCTATGACGTGAGCGCTCTTTGGCTCTCCTCACACAGCATCTCCACATTTGCAAGCGCCACTGGCGTGGCCTACGATGCGGCGGAGACAAAACGCATGGACCGGCAAGCAGATTATGTCAAGCAAGTATTTTCTGCCCCGTTTGACAATATTTATCCCGGAATGGAATATGCAAAATGCTACGCTTTCGTTGCTCCCAGCAATAACCTGTTCGGATTTGACTATAAACATTATCCTTTCGCAGATGCTTCTGCCGCAGAAATTGCCGCCATTTATTATGATGCAGTGGGTATGATAGAGCAGCATCTCGGGAATCAGCCCGCAGGCGTGACGTTCGGTGATTTTGACAATCAAGTTTCAGAAGACTGGTTTGACCGCGCACAGATGGAGGAATGGATTTCCACCGCAGGCAGGGAGTTTTACTTCAGTACAATATTTGCGCTCGATAAAGACATCTATCTTGATGTACTGCTGATCAAGCGCGATGAGATACTGTCTTTGGGTTTTTCCTACAGTTTTCCGCTTGACGAACAGCCGCAGTATAAAGAGCAGGCAACCCCCAGCGCTTTGCCTGCCACGCCTGCGCCCAGCCAAAAACCTCAGCCAACGACCAATCCCGGCCGTGTATCCTTCATCGGAATCACCAACTACGACGGAGATGAGGGCGCGATTGAACTAATCGATTACGACGCAACATCAAACGGCAGGGGCGGCTATGACTGTTACATTACCCTTGCCAACCGGTTGCCGGACATGACAAAAATCGCCATTGACGTTTGGCTATATGGCGGATATGAAGAAGCGGACATCATCACGCTTGCAGAGCCTGCTGCATTCCACAGCGGCGCTTCCGACACCTTTTATTTTGAGATTCCAGCCCAACCGGCAAACGGCGTTTGGGAGGTTTTGGTGGAGTACAGGTTCTGGTAAGGGCAAGCGGAAACTCATGCGAATAAAAAATGCGCCGTATCGTTTTGTTAAAAACATTTGCCGTATCAAAAGCATCCTGTTGCGATAAAGTATATTTTTATGTTAAGATCAAGCTATCACATAAAGAATGAAAGGATGACTACGGCGTTACCCATGCCGCACGGTGAAAACGATGAGTAAACATTCCTTAAGGCACGAAATCAAAACAAATATGAGAGGAGGAGAAAAAGAGGTTCTCCTATCTCACTTCTTAGAAGCCGACACCCTGCCGCCCAAAGTTCGGCTGATGGCGACAATCACGCTCATACCCGGCGCTTCGATTGGTGAACACACGCACGAAAATGAATGCGAAATATTTTACATCATGCAAGGTTGCGGAACCTATTTAAACGAAGGCGCATATATAGACATCGCAAAAGGCGACGTGCTTTTATGCCCGTCCGGCGGCACGCATTCCATTGCAAACAACGGCAACGAAGACCTGATTCTCACAGCAACCATTGTGCTTGATTAAGGCCGTCCCATGTTTGGGAGAAAATTTCCAATATTGAAAAACAGTTAGAAGAGCCATGGTAGGGCTTGGGATTCAGAGCGGTCTATCGGCGGGTTCGCCATAGAAGCAGCCGCTGCACTTCCACCACATCATCCAGTGTAACTTAGAATAGGGAGAACGAGCCGCCACAAATACGATGATAGAAAAAAGCAATCTTATGGCCTTTCAATATAGCGTCGTTGTCGTCTGACTATATTTTATAGGTAGCGGCAATCCGGAAATCTCAGTTCTCAAACAGTTTATGAAAAGAAGAACCGAGCGAAAGAAGAAAAAAACGATAGCGGGATTGCTGGATGAATGAGGCAAGCAATATTGGCAAGAAAATTGCGAGATTTCCAAATAAAAAGCAAGTATTGGCATCAAAAAAAGCCCACAACCATGGGCTTTTTTAATATGCAAGTATTCATACGAACAAATGGGAAAAAGCGAGAACAAAAAAGTCGCATACCACAAAACGATGATACGCGACATGTGTCCAGCTTCAAGCTGGTGGAGCTGTTGGCGGGAATTGAACCCGCGACCTCATCCTTACCAAGGATGTGCTCTACCCCTGAGCCACAACAGCATTTGTTTATGGGTATTTGACAAATGATATACGGCGGCTGATTCTGTCAGCCTTAGTTATTATATGATACTATGAGCAATTTTTCAATACATTTTCGGACAAATCCCCAAGAATCTGAAAAAAGGCAGCTGTGATTTTTTCTGTTTTTTGACATTAATATTGTAATTTTTCTATTTTTTTGAAAATTTGTGCAGGAGAAAAAAAATCGATATAGAATATATATATTAATCAAAGAAAAATGTTTGAGCCATTACAGTTAGTTTATAAAAGAATCAAGAGGGAAGATGCTTCGGCGGACGTAATGGTTCGGAGGGATTCTTCAATAAAAAGGAAAGGTGTGATGCCGGTGTACGATTCAGAATGCGTTATTTCAGGCACACGCACGCAGACCCGAAGTTAGTGGCTTTGAGGAGCACAAAGGGAATCGCGGAAAATGATTTTTAAATTGGCAATTGGCAGTTTGGAAATATCCGCGACGGCGATAGAATGATCAGATTCATCGCTGCAGGATCGTAAAGAAGATCCGGTGAGGGCGCCAACAAAAGCAAGCGCATAGCGGACGCTGTAGCCGCGCGGGGTTTTAAAACAAATTATGTGTGTGGTGTCGTGGCAAACCTGTAAGTAACTACTTGCATTACCGGAAGATCCGGTTTTCGTGTAAATACATGGCGTAGGCCTTACGCGAAGATGTGGAGGTCGGCAGGAACCGATGGGGGATGCATGGCCCGAAGGTATTGGCAAACGAGCAGGAATGCAGAAATAAAAAAATTGAATGTAAATAACGCAGAGGGTTTCCAAATGGAAGCCCTCTTTTTTGTGCCGGTTAATCCCTTGCGCTGCAATTTGCCGCGTCAATTGCCAGCACCACCATCAGGGCACATAGCACATTTTGCGGATCATTGACACCAATCTCATAGGTATCAGTCAAATTCCATATTTTCTTTTGGGCAGTCATGACAAGTTCTCTGCCGCAGTGCGCCTGATAGTTCCACTCCAAAAAATCGCCTTCTACATTCCACCCGTTGAAATCGATGTTATATTTTGGCCTGAACATGGTAAACTCCCTGCTGATCACGCCCACGGGCTTTTCATCCAGAAATATCTGAAACTTTGGGAGGAACGTGAGCACCCGCTCCTTGACGCAGCCAAGTTTTTGACCCGCCGCGTCATATACATTCAGCAAATGTCCCCACGCCATCTGGCCTTTTACAGTAAATGCAACCTCTCCATTTTCATAGAAAATATCATACGAATCAAACCATGAAAATATTTTTTGTCTGAACAGCAAACGAACCATACGATACCCCTCCCGTCTTTTATAAAAACATAATATCACAACAACGATCTCATATTCCACGTATCAAAAAAGGCTGCAAGGCAGCCTCTGTTTGTTTCCCTCATACCGCGATATCCGCTTTTGCTTCTTCCTCATTTTTTTCGCGGGCGAGCTTGATGTGCAGCTTGCGTTCCAGGTCTTTAATTTTTCCATGCTCACGCGGAGTAATCAGCGTGTAGGCTTTTCCGTCCTTGCCCGCGCGCCCTGTGCGGCCAATCCGGTGTACATAGTAGTCCGGCTTATCCGGAACATCATAGTTAATCACCAAATCTATTTTATCGATGTCAATTCCACGCGCCGCAACATCCGTTGCGATCAAAACCTTGGTCTTTCCCTTGCGGAAAGTATTCATGATGGTGTCGCGTTCCTTTTGCCGCATATCTCCATGCAGGCATGCAGTGGCAAGACCCCTGCCGTAAAGCTCCTTTTGCAGCTCCTTTACCTTGCGCTTTGTATTGCAAAATACAAGCGTAAGCCTGGGCGAACACTTTCCAATCAGGCCGCATACCGCGTTTGATTTGCGCTTTGTCTGCATATACGACTGGCTGACCGTCTTCACCGGCTGGTTTTTTGCGCCAATCTCGATACGCACCGGTTCAGTCTGGAACTGCGTGGCAATTGCGGTTACTTCTTTGTTCATGGTTGCCGAAAACAGCATTGTCTGGCGCGTCTTGGGCACAGAGGATAAAATCTCCTTCATATCATCCCGGAACCCAAAATCCAGCATTTCATCCGCTTCATCGAGCACAACCGTGCGCACGTTCTTTAATTTCAGCACGTTTTTGTTGATGAGGTCTTTCAGGCGTCCGGGCGTTCCCACCACAATCTGCGCGCCCGCGCGCAATGCGCGGATTTGCACATTTGCGGGTTGCCCGCCGTAAACGCTCACCGTGCGCAGTCCATGGATGTGCGCGGACAATTCCGTCGCCACCTTAGCCGTCTGCATTGCAAGCTCACGCGTCGGACACATAATCAGCGCCTGCACCTTTTTATTTGGCGGAAAAATATTTTCCAGAATCGGAATCATAAACGCCGCCGTTTTTCCTGTCCCCGTCTGCGCAAGACCAATCAGGTCTTTTTTCTCCAGAAGGGGCGCAAGCGTCTGCTCCTGTATGGGGGTCGGCTTTGAATACCCCATTTTTTGCAGGGTCTTGTTCATTTCTTTTGATACTTGTTGCGAAAAACTCAATCGTTACCTCTTTCTCTTTTTCCAAAAAAAGAAGACTTCGCTATCTCAAAGCAAAGTCTTTTCTTCAATAATCTACTTTGTAATACCGTGCCAGTATAACACGTTCCCAATCATTTGTAAACAAAAAAGCGTTTCCGGCTGGCAAACCGTGAAAACGCACCGCTTCGCGAACACAACTACATACGACCCTATGCCTGTTAAGCCCTTCGCGATGTCCAGAGTGGCATCCATAAATTTAGGACAAACAAAAAAGCTGTGTATCTGTGTCAAAGAAGATTTCACTTCCGCTCCATTATGCAGGAATAAAATAAGTTTTGATAACCATGTCCTTCAATTCTTTTTCATCCAGAAAATATCCTTCTTCCATCTTCTCCCCTTTGAGCGCGATCACCTGCATTTTATCTTTTCCTTCCAGCAGTGAACACACTGCGTAAATCAGTTCGCGCGGAGACATATCCATACTGATATAAGGCCTCATTTCCTTCAGGAACATAATTGCAAAGCTCTTGTCTTGCGTTATCCTTTTCCGGAATACATCTAAAAACGCCTCGGAAAACTGCATTTGTCTTTTCATCCGATCTGTGTTAAGGCCGCTCATTCCCGGCAACTGCCGGTCCCGAACATAATTTTCCGCTGTGTTTTCATCCAAAACAAAGGTTTCCCCTTTTTTCATCTCCGGATCGATCATGGTCATATCTTCAATGATCTCCACCGGAACCCCGCCCACAAGCCCCGCCGCTTTATCAATGCCGTCTATATCCATTGAAATAAAACAATTGACAGGGATTCCGTACAACAAATTGCTTACCGCGGCTTCCGTCATTTGTCCGCTGGTCACGTCTCCGTCTCCAAACGAATGTGCGGTGCAAATTGGAGAAGGCGTTTTCGCAGCGTATTCACCCATTCCGTCAAATTTCATAACATCCGTCACCGTGTCGCGAGGGATATTAATCAACGTGATGTCTCTTGTTTTCGTATTCATCGCAGCAACCATCAGGGTATCTGCCTGATATCCGTTTTGGTTAATTTGCCTGCCGCCGCGCTGCGTGGTCCGGTCTATCCCCAAAAACAATACGCTGACAATATCGCTGTTGTATCGATATTTCGTACCATTGTAAACCGTCTTCAGTTCAGACAAATTCCGCTGCTGCTGGATGGCATAAGGATTTTGGTTGGTGAACATGGTAAATGGATTATATTGAGTCATCTGATAACCGGCTAATGCAATCCCTGTGATTGCGGCCAAAAAAACTGCAACTGCGATTTTCATGCCTAATAAAATATTTTTCTTGTTCCCTGCTTTGGACATCTTTTTAACATTCTCCCGCTTTGAAAAAAGGATAGCCAACGGCTATCCTTTTTTCTGTCGTTCTTTTTCTGCTTCGCTTATTTACCCGCTTTCAACGCTTTACGGCCTGCAACACCCGCTACCGCAATACCGGCCGCCGCAATCAGAATCCACAGCATCGCCATATCTTCTCCGCCTGTTTTAGGAGATTTCTTCGTTGTATCCGTCGTATCTGTGGTTCCTTCTACGTTCGGCGTACCGCCGCCACCCGATGAGGTTTTAGGCCCTGCATACATAAACGGGGACAGGGAATCCGCTGTAAAGACAAAATAGCCGTCTCCAACTTCCGACGCTTTGATTTTTTCGATGCTGCCTCCATTTTTATAATGCAGCGCATAGATCTCATCGCCGGCTTTGATATAACTGCTGTAAACTTTGAACGTCGCTTTGCCGGTATAGTCCGATCCATCCGCGTTAAACAGCTTGATGTCGCCAATAATGATGCATCTCCATGTTTCCTTATCAAAATTATTTGCAAAATACTCGTTTGTAGCCTTAACCGCCTCGCCCGGCAGAGCGCCGATAGATCCCTTTACGCCATCCGGCACACCGGAAAACTCAACTGTGCAGCCCCCCTCCATCTTCTCGCCCGGCCCGACTTTGACCGGGCCTACAGGGCTTTCTTCAGCGAAAGCCACGCTGCCGATGGACAGGCACAGCACAATCGCCAATACAATTGCTAGTACTTTTTTCATCTTCTCTTTCTCCTTTTATATAGTGATTTTTTATGATGCCTTAAATTATTTAGGAAAGCGCTCCCGATTTTTCCAGCACAGCCTGCACAATATAACGCCTGTCAGGCTCATCCTTAATACAAGTCGAAAGCGTAATGATTCGGTCTTCCTGCGAAACGGAGGCAGCTTGGTCAATATTCGCCTTGATATCCTTATTCGCAAAAACATCCAAAAGATATTGCTTCCACACATTTATATTGGTAAAATCTCTTTCATACAGAATATTTGAGTCGTCCGTCGGATATGCGGCAAAAATTTGGTACACATACATTCCATCCGGAACATAAATTTTTACAATATTATTTTCAGTAAAAAATATGTCATCCTCAAACTGGTGCAGCTGCGCAAACATACTGCCATTTTTCATGTTATGTCCGTAGATCACTGTATGAGGATCTTTCCAGTTGTTATTGTTTGCCATATCGACGAAAATAGCTCCCATCGGACTTTCTTCCTTCCTCATGTCGTGATTGATGTAATAATCGTTGTCAATCCCTCTCATGACAGGATAATCAATTTGTGTTCCCGGAACAGCAATCCAACCGATGACATCTTCGTTGGTTTTTTTCAGCTCATCAAAGGCGATCTGCCGGTCGCTCGGCTGTAGGCCGTCTGTTATGATCGGTGTCTGTGCGGGCACAATCGTTTGCGTAGCCATAGGCGTCTCTGCCGCCAGTTTTTCGTATGCCCTGCGGCTGGCCTCTTCCGCCTGCGTTAAACGAACCGCAATAACGATTGCAACAACCGCCGCCACAGCCGCCGCCACAACGACAATCGTCCAAAACATTCTCTTTTTGTTTCGCGGCCTTTTTCCATATTTTTCCTTTGTTTGTTCTTCAACAGGCTCTTTGCTTTCCTGTTTTAAATTCTGTTTTTCGTCCTGCACAATATTCCTCCGCGTAAAAAAACTAACACTTTACCAGTTATAATTATAGATCGCCCAGTCCACCAAAAGCACACCAAAACGACCTGAAAATATAATTTTCAGGTCGTTTTTTTGTAAAATCTACTTATTTGGTTTCAGAAAAGTTTATTTCTCTTCTGCAAGTCCTTTGTAATACTGGTATCTTTCCTTTGCTTCTTCTTCCGATTTCTGGAAGAGCTCGTCCGCCTGCTGCGGGAACAATTTCTTCAAGGATTTATACCGCGTTTCACTCATGATGAAATCCTGGAAGCTTGCAGTCGGCTCTTTGGAGTCAAGCGTAAACGGATTCTTGCCTTCTTCCTTAAGCAACGGATTGTATCTGTAAAGCTGCCAGTAACCAGCTTCCACCGCACGTTTTTCCTCGTGCTGTGTTTTGCCCATGTTGATGCCATGGTTAATGCACGGCGCATAAGCGATGATCAGGGACGGACCCGGATACGCCTCCGCTTCCTGCATTGCCTTCAAGAGCTGCGCCTGGTTTGCACCCATTGCAACGCTTGCAACATAGACATAGCCATACGTCATCGCGATCGCGCCAAGGTCTTTTTTCTTGACCTTTTTAC
>CAZQDA010000071.1:0-15678 GCA_964592155.1 uncultured Christensenella sp. | reverse complement strand
AAAATCCAATCCACCTGTTTATTTTGCACTTACGGTTACAAATCCATCTGTTCCAAAATGCATTTATAACATAAAAATGCTTTGTTGTGTGCTTCTTCTCTGCTTGACTGTACAAAAAAAAACGGCCCTGCGTTTGCAAGACCGCTTTTGTCTGAATTTTTGCTTACTCCGCCTGGCGTTTTTCCCTGCCGTGCGTGTAAGTCGGGAGCAGCAGCGGCGAAACAATGTCGCTCTTTACGCCCGCAGCTTCCATTTCTTTTTCAAATTTTTCCACATGCTCCAAAGAAAGCGTTCCAACCTTCACAGATTTGCTCTTATCCGCAGCGTTCCTGCCCGCGTTCCTGCCGAACACGATGATGTCGAGCAGAGAGTTTCCCATCAGGCGGTTTCTGCCGTGGATTCCTCCCACCGCTTCGCCCGCGACAAAGAGGTTGTCAATATCTTTGGTGATCCCGTCCGCGCTGATCTCGATGCCGCCATTCTGGTAATGCAGCGTGGGATAAATCAAAATCGGAACCTTACGCATATCGATGCCGTATTTCATATACATCCTGAGCATTGCGGGTAGGCGTTTTTCCAGAGTGCCCTCTCCATGAATCATATCGATCATGGGCGTATCCAGCCAGATGCCGTAGCCCTCCGGCGTTTGTACGCCCTTATGCCTGTCATTGCATTCACGGATGATGGAAGCCGCCGCCACATCGCGCGTTTCCAGCGGATGCATAAACGCCTCTCCATCCGCGTTGATGAGCATCGCGCCCATCGAGCGCACTTTTTCCGTTACCAGCGCGCCGAAAATCTGTTCCGGAAACGCAACGCCGGTCGGATGATATTGCAGCGTATCCGCATAAAGAAGCGGAGTTCCCGCGCGATATGCAAGAATCAGCCCGTCCGCTGTCGCTCCATAATGGTTCGACGTAGGGAAGCCCTGATAATGCAGCCTGCCCGCGCCGCCGGTCGCGATAATCACGGTCTTTGCGCGCGCAATCAAATACTCGCCCGTTTCCATATTCTGCAGCACCGCGCCCGCGGCATTGCCCTTTTCGTCAAGCAAAAGCTCGATCACCGACGTAAAGTCCACAATGGGAATTTCACGGTTCATCACCTCGTCACGCAGCACGCGCATGATTTCCGCGCCGGAATAGTCCGCCGCAGCATGCATTCTTTTGCGCGATGTTCCGCCGCCGTGAATGGTAATCATCGTGCCGTCCGGCGCTTTGTCAAACATCACGCCCAGCTCGTTAAGCCACTTCACAGCGCCCGGACCTTCCAGCACGAGCTTCTTTAAGAGTTCCGGCTTGTTTGCGTAATGTCCGCCGCCCAACGCATCCAGATAGTGGATCGCGGGGGAATCGTTCGCTTTATCGGCAGCCTGAATGCCGCCTTCCGCCATCATGGTGTTCGCGTCGCCCATGCGCAGCTTGGTCACTACCATCACATTCGCGCCGCCATTATGCGCTTCGATTGCCGCAGACGCTCCCGCGCCGCCACCACCGATAATCAGCACATCCACGTCATAATCTATCCTGTCAAGGTCAAGCTTTAAATTCTTTACCCTGCTGTTGGCCTGCAAAAGCGCGGCAAGCTCCTTCGGGACTTTCTCGCCTTTGTTCGGACCAATCTTAAGCGTCTCAAACGACTCTGTTTTATAATCCGGATGAAAATGGCTTAACAGAGTTTCTTTTTCGTCGGCGGTCATCCTCTTCGGTTCCATGCCGATCCGCTCAGCTCTTGTCGCTTCCACCTTTTTGATTGAAGCAAGCATTTCTGGTGTAAACATGTCTCCCGCCTCCTATTTCTCGATCTCTCTATGATTATAGAGCTCTTTTAATTCTTCTATCGATTTTCCCGCCACATCCTCGACCAGCTTCGTAAAGTCGCCGTTATCGATGTCGTGTACGCGCTGTGTGAGGTGCTTTGCCTCAGGCGCGATATATTTTCCTGTCAGCCGGCGCGCTAAAAGCGCAACCTGCGGATGGGAAATTTCCGCCGGACAACGTGCGGAGCATACGCCGCACATCACGCAGTCAAACGATTTTTCCGCGCATTTTTCATATTCCCCGCGCTGTGCGTGGGCAATATACTGCATGACCTTCAGCTCCTGCGTACACGCCTTGGTGCAGGCATTGCAGCCGATACAGCTATAAATCTCCGGATAAAGCTGCATCATGATCTGCTCTGTCGGTTTTGTTTTTTCCATGTCGTAAACCGGCTTGACGATCGGGAAAAACGGCAGTGTGGCAACATACATATTGTCTTCCACCGTCGTTTGGCAGGCGAGGCAAAACTTTAACGTATTGTCTCCTTTGATCCTGTAAATCGTCGCGCACGCACCGCAAAACCCGTTACGGCATCCGCATCCGCGCACCAGTTGATATCCCGCGTATTCCATTGCCCCCATGATGGTAAGGCCTGACGGGACGCTATATTTTTTTCCCATCAGAAAGACATTTACCATTTCTTCCATAATTTATGTGTCTCTCCTCTCAATCAATATTCGTCCGGCAGCTCTGTGAGTTCGTCACAGCGGAAAACCGGACCGTCTTTACAAACATATTTCGACCCAATATTGCACCGTCCGCATTTGCCGACGCCGCATTTCATGCGCAATTCCATCGTTGTATAAACCTGAGTCTTTTCAAAACCGAGCGTTTCAAGCGCCGCAAGCGTGAACTTGATCATAATCGGCGGGCCGCATACCAGCACCGTCTTATCAGTACTGAACGAAAGCTCCTTCACATAATCCGGAACAAACCCCACGTGCCCGTCCCAGCAATCTTCTTCCCTGTCGATCGTGAGATGAACGTCCACATTTTCCGCGCCCGTCCACTCTGTCTTGATTTCATTAAAATCAACAAGGTCTTCCATGGAACGCGAACCGTAAACGATATCGATCTTTCCATAGTTTTTCCTGTGATGCAGCACATAATTGATCACCGAACGCAGCGGCGCAAGGCCGATACCTCCGGCAATGAACAGAAGATCCTTGCCTTTCAGCTCTGTTTCCACAGGAAATGCGTTTCCATACGGCCCACGAATAGCGATTTGCTGTCCCACATCCATCTGGTGCAGCCAGTCTGTGAGGCATCCGCACTTTTTAATGCTGAATTCCATAAATTCCGTGTTGGTCGGCGAAGACGTGATGGAAAACATCGCCTCTCCCACGCCCGGAATGGAAAGCATCGCGCATTGCCCCGGCATATGCGCAAAGCATACGCCGCCGGAAAGCCCGTTCGCGCGGAACGTTTTTACATCCGGCGTATCCTGCCTGATGTCCGTGATCACGCCGATCGCAGGAATCAGCGTGTCCACCCTGCTTGTATCTATTTTATTGCTCATCTTCATTCGCTCCCAAAGTTTTTATTACCTTTACGATATTCATGGAGATTGGGCATTTTGCCACGCATCTGCCGCAGCCCACGCAGGAAAATTCACCGTCGTTGTTCGCCGGAAAATAAACCAGCTTATGCATAAACCGCTGACGGAAACGCTCAACCTGCGTTTTCCTCGGATTGCCGTGCGCCATTCTGGTAAAGTCGGAATACATACACGAATCCCAGCAGCGGTAGCGCTGCACACCCTTTCCCGTATCAAAATCACGAATATCATAGCACTGGCAGGTCGGGCACACAAATGTACACGTCCCGCAACCGATACACGCCTTGGAAAGCTGCTCCCACTGCGGTGACTCAAAATATTGCTCCGTCTTATCCCCGCCGAATGCGGCAACGTTTAAATTCTTTAACGGAAGCTTGTTTAAGATGGCCTTTGTCACTTCCGTCTGCTCTTTGATTTCGCTTTCTTCCGCGTCTTCCATCAGACCGGCAACCAGCTTTGTCAGCTCTTCGCCCTTTTCGGTGAGCGGCTTCCAGTATAAATTGTCATTTGCGATCCACGCCGCAACATCGCCTTTGGGCTGGGTGGCGTCCACTTCAAATGTGTCGCAAAAGCACGTTTCCTCAGGCTCGTTGCACGCAAGCCCCACAATCACGCCGTTTTCGCGACGCGCCTGATAATAGGTGTCCACCGGGTCGCTCAAAAAGACCAGATCAAGAATCTCAATGCTCTTTACGTCGCACGGACGTACGCCAAACAGCACAAACGGCGTGCTCGGCTCCGCGGGCGGCAGAACCTCGATGTTTTTTCCCTCCATTTTGAAAGAAACCAGATCCTCGCTCTGCGGGAAAAACAAATCCTTGGGCGATTTTGTTGTATTCAGCGCATTCAGCTTCACTTTGGCGTCCGCGCGCCACCGGTCAAAATTCACCCTGCCGGTCTTTGCCACCGGCAAATACAGTTCCTTTTTCTCATCAATTGCGGAAAAAAGTTCGCCGATACGGCTCATAGGCAGTTTTTGCATCACTTTTCTCCTCCTTTTTCATGTACAACGCTCGGCTCCACATCGCCTTCCGTATATTCCACCAGAGGCCACGGAGAGGAATCGTCCTTCCCCGCCTGATATTCGCCGAAATATTCGTTGATGTCTTTAATAAACTTGCGGTTCAAAAGATGCAACGGAATCCCCTGCGGGCAGACGCGGCTGCATTCGCCGCAGTCCGTGCAGCGCGCCGCAACATGATACGCGCGGATAATGTGGAACATGTTTTCTTCAAACGTATCCACATTTGCTTTGCTGCTGATTCCGGAGTCATCGTTATCAAACACACACTTGAGACACGAGCACGCCGGGCACGCATTTCTGCATGCGTTGCAGCGGATGCACTTGGAAAGCTCATCACGCCAGAAACTAAAGCGTTCGTCCGGCGTCATCGCCTCCAGACGCTTCACCATCCCAAACCGGTCATACTTGCCCTCCGGCACAGGATTCTTGTCTTCGATGATTTCATCAAACGCAACGTGATCCTTGCCTTTGCACGCCATGCATTTTTCAAGCAGCACCTCGGCTGTTTTACACTTTTTATCACCGTAAATTGTTTTTACATATAACTCGTTATGATCTTCGCCGCTGTCGTCCACATCTTTTAAGCTGCGGTCTTCCCGCATGCCCTCAATGCCCTTGATGCCCTTTGCGTGCAGCTTCTGGATGTCCGCCATCCCATGGCAGGGAATCCCCAGGACATAGACGTTTTCACGGTTGATGCGGTGTTCCTTCAAAAGCTGGTTAAAGCTGTATGTGTCGCACGGCTTTAAGGGCACAAGCACCTTGCCGCCTTTCTTGCTCTCCGCAATCAGGTATTTACTGAGGTTTCCCCCGCAAAAGCTGTTGTAAACCAGCTCGTCAAGATCGTCCGCCCCAAAAACAGCCGGCGTATTGTCATAGAAAAAGTCGCCTTTTTTCCATGCCAAAACTCTATCCACAATTCCGTCCGCAAGCAGAGCCTGCGCTCTTTCCCTGATTTTTTTCTCTACTGCTTGCATCTCAAATCCTCCAGTTTCTTGTTCTCACCCAGTTCATGGATGGTCTGGACGAATTCATTCATAACCTGCGAAAATTTCTGTCCTTCCGCAGCGGAAACCCATTCCACTCTCGTGCGTCCGCGCTCGATTCCAAGGTAGTCCAGCATGGAAAACAAAAGCGTCATCCTTCTTCTTGCGTAATAGTTGCCTGTGGAATAGTGGCAGTCGCCCGGGTGGCAGCCGTTGATGATCACGCCGTCCGCCCCACGCTGGAACGCCCGCAGAATAAACATGGGGTTGACGCGGCACGAGCATGGAACGCGGATAATTTTGACGTTTGCAGGATAGGAAAGCCTGCTCGTCCCCGCGAGATCCGCGCCCGCGTAACTGCACCAGTTACAGCAGAATGCTACGATAAGCGGCTTGAATTCGCTCTTTTTTTCTTCGTTTAGTTCTTGCATATCGCATCCACCTCCGCCATAATCTGACTATTTGTAAAGCCTTTCAAATCCATTGCGCCCGAAGGACAGGTTACCGTGCATGCGCCGCAGCCCTGGCAGACCGCCTCGTTCACACACGCAACCCTGCGCACTTCGCGCACGCCATGGTCATTGATTTCTTTTTCAATATAATCGATCGCCCCGTAAGGACATACGTTCTGACATGCGCTGCAGCCGTTGCACAGCAGTTCATTGGAGCCCGCAACGCACGGATTGCCTGTCAGCTTATCCTTTGCCAGCAGCCCGATCACCTTTGCCGCAGCCGCGCCCGCCTGCGCAACCGTTTCCGGAATATCCTTCGGCCCCTGACAGATGCCCGACAGGAATACTCCCGCCGTAGGGCTTTCCACAGGACGCAGCTTGGGATGCGCTTCCGTGAAGAAATCGTTGGTATCCATGCTCGCCGTGAGCATCGTCGCAAGGTTTCTCGCACTCTCGTCCGGCTCGATTGCCGTCGCCAGCACCACCATATCCGCGTCGATCACAATTTGCTCGTTGTTGATCAGGTCAGACCCCTGCACCCGCAGCTTACCGTTTTCCTCCGCAATCTTGCCGACCATACCTTTGATATAGTCCACATCATATTGCTCCACCGCACGGCGCTGGAACTCGTCAAAGCTCTTGCCCGGCGTTCTCACGTCAATATAGAATACGTGTACATCCGTATCCGGATACTTTTCGCGCACCAGCATCGCATGCTTTGCCGTATACATGCAGCAAATTTTAGAACAATATTGCTTGCCGCAGCCCGACGTATCACGCGATCCCACACACTGGACAAATACGATCGTTTTGGGATGCTCGCCGTCCGACGGCCGGAGCAATACGCCCTTTGTCGGCCCTGCCGCGTTGGTCAGACGCTCAAACTCAAGCGACGTCACAACGTCCGGACTTTGCGAATACTGATATTCGTCAAAATCTTCAAGGGAAATCGGATTGAAGCCCGTCGCCGCAATAATTGCGCCGTACTGCTCCGTTATGATTTCATCCTGCTGATCAAAATCGACCGCCTTTGCGGTACACACTTTTTCACACAAGCCGCATTTTCCCGTCTTGTAGTGAATGCACGCGTCATGGTCGATCACCGGAACATTCGGAATCGCCTGCGCAAATGGAATATAGATTGCGCCGCGATTGGAAAGCCCCATGTTAAATTCGCTCTTTGCTTTGCGGGAGGGACATTTTTCCGTGCAAAGCCCGCAGCCCGTGCACAGTTCGCTGTTCACGTTACGCGCTTTTTTGCGGATATCCACTGTAAAATTGCCCACAAATCCGGATACTTTCTCAATCTCGCTGTAGGTATAAATATTGATCTTTTCGTGCGAAGCCGCGTCCACCATCTTTGGCGTTAAGATACAGGCCGCACAGTCAAGCGTCGGAAAGGTCTTGTCGAGCTGCGCCATTTTACCACCAATGGTAGGCGATTTTTCGACAATATCCACTTCAAAGCCCGCGTCTGCGATGTCAAGCGCAGTCTGGATGCCCGCAATTCCGCCGCCAATCACCAGCGCGCGTTTTGTCACAGGGCTTTCCCCTGCAATCAGCGGAGCGTTCAGATTCAGCTTTGCAACGGCGGCGCGCGCCAGAATGATTGCCTTTTCCGTGCCCTCTTCCTTATCTTTATGAATCCACGAGCACTGCTCGCGGATGTTCGCGATTTCAACCATGTAAGGGTTGATTCCCGCGGCGACAGCCGTTTTGCGGAATGTCGCTTCGTGCATTCTGGGAGAACACGAACAGACCACAACCCCCGTCAGGTTATGTTCTTTGACAGCCTCCTTGATTCTCGACTGTCCGCCCTCGCTGCACATGTACTGGTAGTCTGCCGCAAAAACAACACCCGGCTCGCTTTTGACCGCTTCGGTAACCGCCTCCACGTCAACAGTCGCCGCAATATTGCTTCCGCACCAACAGACAAATACTCCTATTCTCTGCAAGAAAATCACTACTCCTCCCGTCAGAATCCGCCTTCTTACTCCATTTTGTCCTCCCGGTCAAAATTTCGCTTTCAGGCGTTTCTTCCTCTTTCTCCACAAAACCCGCTATGCTGGGCTTTTGCGGGGGCCTCTTATAGCGGTTGCTTGGCTCCCTTCGCGGGCAGATTCCGCGCTTCGCTCGAACTGTTCCGCTCTCCGTACGGACTCGCTGCGGCTCACGCCTTGCTCATCTCGTACTTCTTGGGCTTGCTCGTCGCTTTATCCGCCACTGGCGGCGCTCCTTGCCGCCCCGCGTGCCCCTTGGCTAGATGTTGTTTTGCGGCGCGCACACACGCGCTTTCAAAACCGATTGATTTCTGACAATCACATCCAGTTGGGTGCTAATCTGTCCTATAAACAGCCCGCCTTATGATGGGTTAAAATGCTATCTCATTCCTCTTACTTATTATATTTCCGCAGGGCGCTGGTGATGGCCTGTTGCGGCATCTCCTCGTCCAGAATCTCCGGAATTTTTGCTACGTTCAGATGATTTGCGCCCTGCGCGCGTATCACCATCAGCCGCACCGCCTCAATGAGCTTTGCCGGCTCCACGCTGCGCGGGCAGCGGTCAATGCAGGCAAAACAGGACAGGCATCTGTACACCGATTCAGACTGTGCAAGCTTGTCGATCTGTCCCTTTCTGACCATGCTCACAAACTGGTGCGGATGGTATTCCATTTCATCGTATGCAGGGCATGTGCCGGAACATTTTCCGCACACCATGCATTTTCTCGGATCAACACCGCTGATTCGTTCAATCGTCTCAATCTGATCCCTCTGTGCTTCGGTCACGGTGTATCACTCCCTTCCTTAAGCCCCAGCGCTTCCGCCAGAAGCTCGGTGAAATAATATACTTTGAGCTCGTGCTTTCCGCTGTTCGCATCGAGGTTATACCGGCAGAGCGGACAAGCCGTTACAATCGCCTGCGCCCCCTTGCTTTCCGCTGACGAAATGATGTTTTCACACATCTTTTTCGGCGCTTCCTTGTCCTCAATCACCACATAACCGCCGCAGCATTCGTTGCGGTAAGGATATATCACAGGCGTCGCCCCGATTGCCGCAAGAAACTCTTCTATAATAGAAGGATTTTCCGGATTGTCAAACTGCATCTCTTGATTTGGCCTTAATAACAGACATCCATAATAAGCGCCAATTTTTCTTCCCTTAAGCGGCTTCACCACTTTTTTCTTAATATGATCGAAGCCTACTTTATCCCTCAGCATCTCGAGGTAATGGATCACCGCGGTTTCCCCCGTGTAATCTTCCTCCAGTTTGAGATAGTTGTTCACCTTCGTGCGGATATCTTCGTCGTTTGCCATGTCGTTGTTGACACGCTTAATCACATGGTGACAAGCACTGCACAGCGTAACAAGCTCGCCTCCGAGACCTTTTGCGCTATCCAGCGCGCGTACCGCAGAAAGCTTGGTGGCAATCTCATCCTTTGCCATCGGATAAACCGCGCCGCAGCACTGCCACTCCGGCAGTTCCTCCAGCGTTATGCCCAGTGCCTGAGCAGACTTTCTCGCATACTCATCCAGTTCTTTTGCCTTTGTTTTTAAAGTGCATCCCGGATAATAACTTAAAACCATACCGATTTCCAATAGAAACGATTCGAAACTATTGGAACCTCCTTTCCTTAACGCGCCTAAGGCGCTTTGGCGGGCTTGCGAGCAGCTCTGTGCTTGGTATTAGCTGCCCGCCGATTGCCGCACCCTGAGGGCGCGCTTCGTGCGCCACCCTCTTTTTTCAGTCTTTTCCCGCTCAGGATCGCTTTGCTTCCTGACGATGTCCTTAGGTGTCTTCACCTGTTGTCATTTAGATCATTTCTTCCGGATGGAACACCTCGTCGAACTTCTCCGACGTTAGGAATCCCAAAGCCACACACGCTTCTTTCAAGGAAATATTTTCCTTATGCGCCTTTTTTGCCGTTTTTGCGGCATTGTCGTATCCGATATACGGATTGAGCGCCGTTACCAGCATCAGGGAATTGTGCAGATTGTGGCTCATTTTCTCCCTGTCCGCCTTGATTCCGGACGCGCAGTTGTCGTTAAAGGAGCGCAGCCCGTCGGTCAGCAGTCTTACGGACTGCAGGAAGTTGTAAATGCACACCGGCATAAATACATTCAGCTCAAAATTGCCCTGTGAAGCAGCCATGCCGACTGCAACGTCGTTTGCCATAACCTGAACGGCAATCATTGTGATGGCTTCCGGCTGGGTCGGGTTCACCTTGCCCGGCATGATCGAGCTTCCCGGCTCGTTTTCCGGAATAAAGATTTCTCCCAGTCCGCAGCGGGGGCCACTCGCCAGCCAGCGCACGTCGTTCGCTATTTTCATCATGTTTGCGGCAAGCGCCTTTATCGCGCCATGCGCAAACACCAGATCGTCTTTAGAGGTCAGCGCGTGGAATTTGTTTTCAGCCGTTACAAACGCCTTGCCCGTCAAAACGCCCACCTGCTTTGCGATTTCCTCCGCAAATCCCTTTGGTGCGTTAAGACCTGTGCCCACGGCCGTGCCGCCCAGCGCCAGCTCTTTAAGACCCGGAAGCGCGGCTTTCAGCATTTCTTTTGTTTTCTCGAGCATATTGCGCCATCCGCTGATCTCCTGCGAAAACGCGATCGGCGTTGCATCCTGCAAATGGGTGCGTCCGCTCTTCACAATGCCTTCGCTCTCCTTTTCGAGGCGTTTGAACGTCTCGATCAGGCGATCCATCTCAGGCATCAACCTGTCTTCGATTCCCAGTACAGCCGCGATATGCATTGCCGTCGGAAACGTATCGTTGGAGCTTTGCGACATATTGACATGGTCGTTGGGATGCAGTATCTTTTCTCCTGCAATTTCGTTTCCACGGTTCGCAATGACTTCATTTGCATTCATGTTGGATTGCGTGCCGCTCCCCGTCTGCCATACCACAAGCGGAAAATGCCCGTTAAGCTCTCCTGCCACCACTTCATCGCAAGCTTTTTCAATCGCAATGCGTTTTGCTTCGTCGAGTTTGCCGAGGTTATAGTTCGCGATTGCGGCGGCTTTTTTCAAAATTCCAAAAGCGTGCGTAATCTCGCGAGGCATCACCTCGTCGCCAATTTCAAAGTTCTGCAGACTTCTTTGTGTCTGTGCCGCCCAATATCTGTCGGCAGGAACTTTCATCTCCCCCATTGAATCACGTTCGATACGATATTCCATAAATAGCTGCCTCCCCTTATTTTTTATCAGGAGCAGATCAAATATTGACCTGCTGGATTACATCTTTTAAAACGCCCGCGCTGTTGTGCAGTTTTGCCTTTTCTTCTTCTGTGAGCGGCGGCAGAACGTTGCCGCAAATGCCCTTTGGCCCTACGATAAACGGAATGCTCAGGCACACATCTTCAATTCCATATTCGCCATGCATCATGGACGATACTGTCAGCACACGGTTTGTACTTCCGAACAGGCAGTCCACAATGTGGCACACAGAGATGGAGACCGCATAAAAGGTTGCGCCTTTGCGTCTGATAATCTTTCCGCCTGAAGTCCTTACGTACTGCTCAATTTCGTCCGGATCGATCTTTGCTTTGATCGTCCCTGTGAGATTAAACACGCCCTCGTTATCGAGCACTCTCGCGCTGCCCACGCCCACCGCAGACCACGGCACAAACGAGCTATCGCCATGCTCTCCAAGAACATAACCGTGAACGCTTTTCTGGCTGATTCCCAGATATTCGGCAAGCCTTGAGCGCAAACGCGCCGTGTCAAGGATGGTGCCGGAGCCGATAATCCTGTTTTCCGGAAGCCCTGAAACCTTGCAGAATGTATAGGTCAGTACGTCCACCGGATTGCTGACCAGAATATAGATTGCGTTCGGCGCGTGCTTCACAATTTCCGGCGCGATTTCTTTGATAATATTCACATTCGTTTGCGCGAGATCGATTCTCGACTGTCCGTCTTTTCTGGGAAGACCGGAAGTGATAATCACAACATCCGAACCCTTCGCATCCTCATAAGTGCCTGCGTAAATCTTGATCGGTGAACAAAACGGCGTTCCCTGCCGAACATCCATCGCTTCTCCCAATGCCTTTTCCTTATTGATGTCAATCATCACAATCTCGGACGCGAGTCCCGTGACCGCCATCGTGTAAGTGATTGTCGACCCGACGCTCCCCGCGCCGATAATAGTTACTTTCCTACTCATAAAACAGTTTCCCCCTCAAAAATTTTTCAGCCTAACTATATCCCTCAATTTATTGAACACCTGTTATTATGAAATTTTTCAAATTTCATTTTGCAAATAGTCCTATTTTATTCCAAAAAAATAGACTAATTGCGCTATTTTTGAAAAAATCCGGATGTCGTTCTGGCACAACTGCCATCCTGCATTCATGATTCATTTAATCCAAAAAACTCTCTTTTGAGTCGCACTCTTTTTCGCTGTTTTTCTCCTCGTCCGGGCAAGTAGTAAAACTAACCCATCATCAAATAATATACTTTGTGTATATTTTAACAAAATATTATTCCTTTGTAAATACCTATTGCTGCAATCAGCGAAAATAGCTCTTTTTTTTAATCCGCTCTATTGTTGATTATTTCACATGTTTTCGTAAACGCTGTAAAATTCATGTAAAATTCACACTTATATTGCGTAAAAAATTGGTCAAATGGTCATTCCAATTTCACCAACAGAACCTTAATTTGCATCCCTTGAAAATTTTTTCATTTTTGGCGTTCTTTTTTTGTAATTTTTCCTGCGTTTTTATTTCATTTCAAAATTTATAAAAAAGATTGATGTTGCAATAATAATTTCACATTTTTGCAGAACTCTATGCTGCGCAAAAAACAGGCCCGCATGCTGCGAACCTGTTTTTATATTGCTATTATTTTCATGAACGGCGGCCGTTAATCCTTGTTGTATTCTCCATAGGTTTTTGCAATTTCGACCATACTGCGCGCGCGATCAAAAGACGCGCCGGACGGATATTCGCATCCGGTGGCGAGCATATATCCGCCGCCCTTTGCAAATGTATCGATCTGTTCTTTGCACACCTGCTCCCATTGCTCATCCGTTGCCGTCACCACCATGGGCGGAGGCACACAGCCAATGAGCGTAATCTCTTTGCCGTATTTTTCCTTGCACTCCGCAAAATTTGCGCAGTCGTCCGGCGGCCATAAAAAAGAAATCGCCTGCGGACGCATGGTTTCGATCTGCACATCAAAATAAATGCGCTGCCCGCAATTATGAATCATGACAAGGCATCCGTGGTCATGGACAATGTCCGCAAGTTCCTTAACAAGCGGCCCCTCCATATCCATCCACATTTCCTTGGACATAATTGTTCCTGATGCAAACAGCGTGTCAAACATAATGGCGTTTACTCCCGTATCCATCAATGCTTTCACGTAATCCTTCAAGGTTTCGTTAATCTCGCGCGCCGCATTTTTGACAGCCTGCGGATCGTCGTAGAGATCCATATACATATCCTGCTGGTTGCGCAGCATGGAAAGCACCCCCAGCGGCCCGAATACAAACGCCACGATCGGCAGCTCGCTGCCCCGCTCCTGCACCAGCTTTTTACATACGTCAATATGCATCATCATACGCTTAGAGTCACGGTAATCCACTTTTTTGATCTTTGCGTAGTCTTCAATGCCTTTGACCACACATTTGCTGTAATCCGGATGCGCCGCGTCTTCCTCGTGGAAAATAAGCTCCTGCCCCCACGCGTCGCACTCCACCGATAAATCGATCAGCGTAACAATGCAGTCCAGCTCAAATTCATCCGCGGCCTTGATCAATGCGTCTGCGCACACATCTGCGTTTGTCGACCATTCCTCATAGGTCGCTCCCACCAGCTTTCTGGTCACCCCGCTCAAAATCGGATAGACCGGCACACGGTCTGGCTCCTGATGGTTAAGTGACATCACAACTCTTTCAATCGGTTTCATCGCTTTTCCCCTTTTCCTGCTATCAATGGTTTTTGTTGGTAAATTGTTACCTCTATCATAATCCGGCAAGCCTCTGTAGATATTGCACCAAACGATAAAATTTTATACTTTTCCGTTTCCAAAATTGTAGATAATTGTACAAAAAAACTGCCCTGCATCACGCAAGGCAGCTTTCTTTTCTCTTTTGGTTATGCTTCGCTTCTCTCCGCAATCGCCCGCTTCACCTGCTCAGTGAAGGCCGGCAATACTTTGTGCAGATCTCCTACAACGCCGAAATCAGCAACTTCGAAAATCGGAGCGGTTTCATCCTTGTTGATCGCAATGATCACGTCGGAATCTTCCATGCCTGCAAGATGCTGGATGGCGCCGGAAATTCCGCACGCAATATAAAGGTCGGGACGAACCGTTTTTCCTGTCTGTCCAACCTGCCTGTCCTTGGGAACCCAACCCGCATCCACGCACGCACGCGACGAGCTTACCGTGCAACCGCCGCCGAAAGCACACGCAAGTTCTTCCAAAAGCTGGAAGTTTTCCGGGCCGCCCATGCCGCGTCCGCCGGAAACGAGTATTTTCGCGTCCTGAATATCCATCTTATCACTAACCTTTTTGATGATATCCAAAATCTCAACATTCACGCTCTCCTTGGGAACGTTCACTGCAAAATGTTCCACATTGGCACGAGATTCGATCGGCTTGATTCTCTGCATCACGCCCGGGCGAACCGTCGCCATCTGCGGACGATAATCCGGACAGATGATAGTTGCCATGATGTTTCCGCCAAACGCAGGACGCGTCATGCGCAGATTCTTTGTCTCAGGGTCGATTTCCAGTCCCGTGCAGTCTGCCGTGAGGCCTGTGTGTACGCGCGCCGAAACTCTGGGCGCAAGGTCTCTGCCGATTGCCGTCGCGCCATACAGCACGATTTCCGGTTTTTTCGCCTCGATGATCTCTGTCAAAATACGCGTATAGGGCTCTGTCATATAAACTTTCAGCTCCGGCGCATCTGCCAGAATTACATTGTCCGCGCCATAGCGGCCAAGCTTTTCTGCCATTGCTTCGATTTCGTAGCCGAGCGCAACTGCCGTCACTTCGGTTCCGAGCGCGTCTGCGAGCTCTCTTGCTTTTCCGACAAGCTCCAAAGATACGCTTGTCAGTTTGTTATCTTCCTGCTGTGCGAATACGAATACGCCTTTATAATCCTGTATATTCATCTTTCCACCACTTTCCGTCAAATAATGAACTTGCTGCGGAGCTTTTCCATCAGGAATTCAACCGATTCCTGCACGTCCGTATTCACGACCGTTCCCGCTGCTTTCAAAGGTTTTGTAAAGGACTTGAACACATGCGTAGGCGAGCCTTTCAGCCCGATATTGCTTCTGTCCACGTCAAGGTCTTCCAGAGTCCATTTGATCACTTCTTTTTCACGGTATGCGTCAAAAATTCCCATTGGCGTCATATAGCGGGGCTCGTTGAGCTCCGCAAGCGCTGTGATCAGGCAGGGCATTTTCGCCTTCAAAAGGTGATACCTGTCCTCATACTGACGCTTCACGATGATGCTGTCGCCTTCGATTTTAATTTCCTCGGCATAGCTGATGTTCGGAAGCTTCAGATGCTCCGCGATCTGCGGGCCAACCTGCGCCGTATCTCCGTCAATCGCCTGACGGCCTGTGATAATGAGGTCGAACGGGAGCTTTCTGATTGCCGACGCCAGTGTGGAAGACGTCGCCCATGTGTCCGCGCCGCCAAACGCCCTGTCCGTTACCAGAATTGCTTCGTCCGCGCCCATCGCGAGCGCTTCGCGCAGGGCAAGGTCTGCCTGCGGAGGTCCCATCGAAATCACGCTTACTTTCGCGCCCATAGAATCTTTTAATCTCAAGGCAGCCTCAAGGCCCGCCTTGTCGTCCGGATTGATAATGCTCGGAACCCCTTCA
>CAZQDA010000070.1:0-15711 GCA_964592155.1 uncultured Christensenella sp. | reverse complement strand
CAAAAGCAGCGTGTAGCCATAATGCGCGCGCTAATGATGCAGCCGGACGTAATGTTGTTCGACGAGCCGACAAGCGCGCTTGACCATAAAAATGCCGAGCAATTGATCCGGAATATAAAATCGTTTTGCAAACAAAGCGACAAGACCCTCATCGTGGTATCCCACGACAAAATGATCGCAGAGCAATACGCGGATCATTTGATCACGCTTTCAGGAGGTCGTCATGAGTGAAGTGATATCGTTTCAAATCGGACAATTCGCTTTGATTTACCTGCTGCTTCTGATCGTGCTTTTCGTGATGAAAAAAAGCAAAATAAACCAGACAAAACTGCTCGTAGTCGCAAGCATTCGAATGACGGTGCAGCTCGTTTTGGCAGGGCTGATCCTGACTTATATTTTCCAGAATCCGCATCCCGCTTTTACGGTTCTGTATCTCCTTTTGATGACAGGTTTTGCCATTTACATGGTATTGCACAGGAACAAGGCAATCAACAAAAAATTCAAACTGATCGTCGCAGCCTCGCTTGCTTTGTCAGGTTTAGCCATCGTGTGCTTCTTTATTATGGCTGTGGTGGGCGTGAATATTTTCAATCCGCAATACACAATTCCCATCAGCGGCATGATCATCGGCAACGCAATGACAGGGGTAAGCCTGGGGCTCAAGACCTTCAACGAATCGATCCAGTCCCAGCGCAATCAAATCGACTCGCTGGTCAATATGGGCGTAACGCCGCAAAAAATACTCACGCCGTTTGTCAATCAGGCGATTGAAACCGCTCTTTTGCCCACCTTAAATTCTATGCTTGGCATGGGGGTTATTTCTCTTCCGGGCATGATGACAGGACAAATCTTATCCGGAACTTTGCCTATGACGGCGATTCTCTATCAAATCGCGATCATCATCGCCATCAGCGCGGTTACCTGCCTGTCCGCCTTTTGTGCGCTGCATTTCGGATATAAAACGCTGTACAACGCCAGAAACCAGATGACAATTTAGCGCAAGAAAAAAGACGCAGCAGAATTGCGTCTTTTTTCCCTTTTGGTATTGTGAACCTACCTTATGAGGTGGTTGCCTAAATAAATTCGCCCTTTTGGAGAATCTGTATTCTCTCATAAAAGCCGTGCAGCTCTTTTAGATAGTCTGCGTAGAGCTTTACATACGGGCGATATTTTTGCCGCATTCCCTCCTGCGGTTCATATGCTTTTACCACATTCGCATACGCCTTTGCGGTTTCTTCCAAATCAGCGAATACGCCGATCGCGTTACCCGCAAGGATCGCACCGCCCCACATGGCGGCATCGTCCCGATCCAGTATTTCGTAACGCTTTCCCGCCACATCCGCGCTCATTTGCATCCAGTAATCCGACTTCGCGCCTCCGCCAATTGCTTTTACACTCTTCATGGCATATTCCGGATATAGCTCTACAAGCTTCTCCATCGTCAGCTCAAAGTCATAACTAAAGCTCTCCAGCAGCGCCTTGTAAAAATGCTCCTTTTTGTGGCTCCAGTCGTGACCCATCCACATTCCGCGCAGTGTACCGTCGAGCGGCATAGAGCTTCCTCCAAGAAGCCCCACCGCCATCACGCCGCCGCTGCCCACCGGAATATCCTTCATTCCTTTTTCCATCCGCGCAAACGCCGCTCCGAGCTTTTCACCCTCCTGCCTTACAAACGTGTTGATAAACCAGTCAAGCGTGATTCCTGATCCCGCTACAAACTTTGTCGCGAAATACCGCCCCGCGACAGCCGACGGCAGGCAATCGATGCGCCCTGTTTTCAAATCCGCGCGATAATCCTCCACACAGCAACTGATCTCTCCATAAGAGCCCGCCTCAAAAATCATCTCTCCGGGACCGGTCACACCGCTTCCCAACGCTCCCGCCATTTTGTCACCCGCGCCCGAAACCAGCGCGATCCCGCTTTTAAGACCGATGCTGCGCGCCATCTCCCGCGAGAGCTTCCCGCAGATGTAATTTGAACTCACAATCTGCGGCAAGTATTTCCTGTCAAGACCTACCGCGTCGCAAATTTCCTTTGACCATTCCCCGCGGCTGATATCCGCAAGCCCTGTCCAGCTTGTATAGGTGGCGTCCATCACCGCTTCTTCCACCGGTATTCCGGACAATTTTCCGATCAAGTATCCGCTGATCATCACATATTTTTCAATTCGCCCCGTCTCCTGCGGGAACTCTGTTTTGAACCACTCATATTTCGGCGCCATTTGCGGCGCATTGGTTCCGCTTATTTTCAGGAACTCCGTTTTCAGCTCTTTCATTTGCCGCTGCGCATAGAGCATGTACCGGTTATCGAGCGAACAGGACCACGTGGTCACGTCATTCCAGTCCTTGTCAACGCCCATGAAGCCGGACATCTGGCCTGTGAAAGCGATTGCCTCTACCTTTGCTGCGCGATCCCCCAGCGTTTCACACGCTTTTTTCATACAGGAAACCGCCGCTTGCGCAAGATCATCCCCGCGCTGGATAAACATTCCCGGCTGTGGACGCTCATCCTTTACCGGCTCTGTTTCAAGCGCGATACACCTGCTTTCGGTGTCATACACCCCTGTTTTGATAAAGCTCGTTCCTAAGTCAACCGACATCAACAGTACATCATTCATCTCCTCACCTCCGAATTATACCGTATCAGTATTTTTCTCAGAAGTAAAGATTTGAAGCAAAACCGACCCAATGATAATGAGTCCCTTGATCACATCCTGCGGATAGGAAGGAACGGCGAGCAAATTCATAATATTTCCGATCAGCGCGAGTACAAATACGCCCACCACCGTCTTAATCACAGAGCCTTCCCCGCCCGCGAGGCTTGCCCCGCCGATCACACATGCCGCGATTGCGTTCATTTCCCATCCTGTACCGATGATAGGCGTTCCAATTGCTGTTCTGGATGCCGCGATGATGCCCGCGATACCCGCGCACATCCCTGAAATTGCATAGACAAACATTTTATATTTCCTGACCGGAATGCCCGCCAGGCGAACCGCCGTTTCATTGCTGCCGATTGCGATCACAATTCTTCCAAACGACGTATATTTCTGGATCATCCAGAATATTACAACCGCGGCGGCAGCCACGAGGATCAGCGTGGGAACCGGACCCACATTGGCAACACCCAGCACGCCAATGGTATCATCCGGCGTAATCACCGGCTGTCCGTTTGAAATAATGAATGCAAGCCCCCGCGAAATGGTCATCATCGCAAGCGTGGTAATAAACGAAGCCATTTTCGCGTAAGAAACCAGAAATCCGGAAGCAAAGCCCAATCCCAGCCCGAACGCGATCGGCAGGGCGATTGCAGCCGCCATGCCAAGCTGATAGGTCGTCAGCGCGAACGCCACCATAACGCTTCCCAGCGCGGCAATCGAACCGACCGACAAATCGATTCCGCCTGTCAGAATGACAAACAGCATGCCCATCGCAATGAAAATATCGCCCGCCGATTGCCTGCCGATATTCACCAGATTTGATTCCGTAAAAAAGTCTTCCGATATTATAATACACACGACAAACAAGATTGCCAGCATCAAATAAGTGTTGTATTTAATGATAAACGACATAAGGCCGCTTTTTTTCTTGGTCGAAATATTTGTTTCCATCTCAACTAACTCCCATCGCCAGATTGATTAAATTATTTTCAGACAGCTCTTCCTTTGCAAGTTCTCCCACGACCATACCCTGCCGCATAATAATCGCCCGGTCGCACATTCCAATAATTTCTTCCATTTCGGACGATATCATAATAATTGCTTTTCCCTGAGCGGCAAGGTCGTTGATATTTTTATAAATTTCTACTTTTGCCCCAACATCCACACCGCGGGTCGGTTCATCCAGAATAATACATTCACAATCCGCTGCCAGCCATTTGGCAAGAGCAACCTTTTGCTGATTTCCGCCCGAAAGGCTGGAAACATCATCTTCCATAGAGCCGTATTTGGTCGAAAGCTGCTCTAATATTTTTTCCGTCACTTCTATATCTTTCTTCTTTTTGATCCATCCCGGAATATTTTCCACCTTACGCAAAGACGACAATGTGGTATTAATGCGTATTGATTGCTTGAGCAATACGCCCTGCTGTTTACGGTCTTCCGGCAAAAGTCCCAGCCTGCTTTTCACCGCTTCCTTTGGGCTTTTAAAATCAATTTCCTTTCCAAAAAATTGAATTTTTCCGGACTGCTTTTTATCGGCGCCAAAAATCGCGCGCATCGTTTCTGTCCGGCCCGATCCCACAAGTCCGCTGAAGCCAAGCACTTCTCCGCAGCGCACCTCAAAGGAAACATCCTTCACCGTTTTATCTACATGTAAGCCTTCCACTTTCATTGCAACATTGCCAATCTGCGCTTTGCGTTCAGGAAACAATGTAGACAGTTCACGACCCACCATGGCATTGATCAAGGACTGTTTATTGATGTCATCCTTTCTCACTTCCTTGACGAACGTTCCATCTTTTAAAACGGTAATGCTGTCGCACAGCTCGAAAATTTCTTCCAAGCGATGCGAAATATAGATGACGCTTACGCCTTCCTGTTTTAACTTCCGTATCAACGAAAATAACTTTTCAATTTCACTAAAGGTTAATACCGCCGTAGGTTCATCCAATACCAATACTTTTGCATTTGTCGATAAGTTTTTACAAATCTCTACAACCTGCTGATAGGCAACGGAAAGCTCTCCCACCCGTTTGGATGGATCGATGTTGCCAAATCCCAGCTTTTCAAGGATATCGGCCGCATCGCTTTTCAGCTTTTTCCAGTTGATCAGTTTTCCATTCTGCACCAGTCTGTCTAAAAAGATATTTTCCGCAACTGTTAAATGCGGCGCCAGCATAAATTCCTGATAAATCGTTGAGATTCCCATTTGCTTTCCCGCGCGGGGAGAATTGATCTCCACTTCCTGTCCGTCGATGCGGATTGTTCCGGTATCTTTGGAAATCGCGCCCGCAAGTATTTTCATCAGCGTCGATTTCCCCGCGCCGTTTTCACCCACCAAAGCATGTATTTCCCCTTTTTTGATACAAAGGGAAACATCCTTGAGTGCGTAAACACCGCCAAAACGCTTGCTGATGTTTAATAGTTCCACCCTGTTTTCTTCCATGCCCGTTCTCCTTTGTCCTGATCCGCGCCCTGCCGCATCCTCTCTTAAGGAAGCGGCAGAAACGTGCGGATCAATCTGTTTGTCAATCTTAGAACAACGAATCCTCTTTATAGAATTCGGTTGCATTTTCGTTTGTGATGCAGTTTGCGGGGGTTCTCGTCACTCTCTCATAATCATCAGGCGTTTTTCCGTTCATAAGAACGTCGTTTCCGATTTCAATTGCCATTTTAGCAACGACATAAGGATTGTTTTCCCCTGTTGCCTTATAGTTTGTGCCGTCCAAAATCAGCTTGATCGCTTCCTTTTGCCCGTCAGCGGCAGCCGCAATCTGGATTTTGTCGGAAAGTCCGGCATTCTCGATCGCTTTCATAGCGCCCAGAAGCATATTGTCATTTTCGCCCAGAACAAGGTTCATGTCTTTGTTTGCCACAATCAGGTCTTCCATTGCCGGCAACCCTTCATCAGACGTCCAGTTTCCCCAGCCCTGTCCGTTGATTGCGAAGTTTGCCTCTTCGTTGACTGCCTTGCCTTTGTCTGTGAGCTCCTGCTCCATTGCTTTTGCTTTTTCCCATGCCTCTTCTTCCGTGCATCCTGACCTTGCTTCAATGATGCCCGCCATAAGACCCGTGCGCCTCTCCTGGCTTACAACCGCGCCTTTTACGCCGCTCAGAAGCACTGACGTGATTTTTTCGTCCGGCTTGAACATTTCTTTTCCGACATACAGTCCTACCGCATGGCCGTTGCGCAGGTTATCTGAGCAAACCGTCGTGATGTTGTTGGCTGAAATGTCAGGCGAGTTATCTACATTGATTACCGGCACGCCCGCGTCCATTGCCGATTTGATTGCCGGCAGGCACGCCTTGGAATCGATGCAGTTCATCACAATAAGGTCATATCCCTGAGATACGAACGTCTCCATGTTTTTCTGCTCCTGCGCAATATCCTCTTTTGCGTCAAGGCTTGCATACTCCCAGCCCATTGCTTCCACTTCCGCTTTCAGAGCCGCGTCAAGCGCCACAAAATAAGGATTGTTCAGCGTCTTATTGACATAACCGACTTTAAATTTCTTTCCATCCTTCGCCGCACCTGCGTCGCTTGCCTGCGCGTCTGCTCCGTCCGTTTTCGCAGGAGCCTGAGACTCCGCCGCCGCGCTCTGCGAGGCAGATGGAGCAGGCGTCTGCCCACCTCCGCATGCGGTAAACACCAACACTGCCGTCAGCAGCACCGCAACCATAGCCACAATTTTCCTTGTCTTCATAATCCATCCTCCATTTTCTTATTTTCTCTGTCTTTTCAGCCTTTGATGATAATAGCCGTAAAGACAAAATCTCGTTCGCTGTTATTCTCTATGCCGTGCATTTCACCGTCATAGCAAACCATGACATCTCCCTGCGCCACCCTCTTCTTTTCACCGTTGTCGTCATAGATTGCCTCTCCTGAAATCACCTGATAAATCTCAGCCTCTCCTTCGTGCGTGTGATTTCCCACCGAGCCTCCCGCCGGAATATGAACCTCTGCTAAAAACTGCAGATTCGGGCACTTTTGCTCCTCTATGAGCCAATGGCGGAAAACCGCCGTTTTTTTGCCGCCGCCTGGATTTTCATCTGTCGTTGTTTTATAGTCTCTCGTAACCATATCTGTGTCTCCTTTTGCCGCTATAGCTCAATCAGCACTTTGATTACGCCATCCGCTTTCCTGTCTACAAGATCAAGCGCCTGCGCAATTTCTTCCAGCGGTCTCGTGTGTGAAATCAGTCCGTTCACATCGCATAATCCGCTTTCAATGAGCGCCAGTGCTTTTCTGTATAAATTGTTATAGCGGAAAACGCCCACCATTACATTTTCATTGTCCCTGATTGCGGCGATATTCACTTCGTAATATTCTTTGGGGCCCATGCCCACCAGCACCAGATATCCGCCGCGCACCGCAATTTTGTGCATTGTTTTATAGGTCGTCTCGTGAGCGGTGGTGTCAAACACAACGTCCACGCCGCGTCCGTGCGTCGCCTTCAATATTTCTTGCACATAGTCGCATTCGCTGATATTAAAGGTGCCTGTCGCCCCCATTCCGCCTGCTTTTTTCAGGCGATAATCCACAAGATCCGTCACATAAATATCCGTGCAGCCATATGCCTTTGCCGCCATCAGAATGGCAAGCGCAATGGGACCTGCTCCCAGAATGGCAACCGTCTGCCCGCCGCACACATTCGCTTTTTTAAGCGCCTGCAACGCCACAGAAAGCGGCTCTGCCATCGCGCCCTGCCCGTAAGACAGGCTGTCCGGCATTTTGAAACACATATTCGCGGGTCTTACGGCATATTCCACAAACGCCCCCTCGGACGGCGCGGACATAAATTCCATTTTTTTACACAAATGGTAATCCCCGCGCTGACAATATTCGCATTCCCAGCAGGGTCTTTGCGGCTCTACCGCAACACGATCTCCAACCTTAAGTTCCGTTACCTGCGAGCCTATCTCTACAACATCGCCCGCGCTTTCATGGCCCAGAATGTGCGGCGGCGTAATGACCATATCGCCAATGCGTCCATCTTTATAAAAATGAAGATCTGATCCGCAAATTCCAACCGCCCTGATGCGCACCAGCACATCCTTTGGGCCAAGCTCCCCTTGGGGCATGGGAATTTCCTTCACCGCAATATTTCCTACTGCCTCCATAACTGCCGCTCTTCTTGCTTCCATCGTATTTCCCCCTTTTTATTTCTGATCCGGCTAAACTGTAATAACCGCTTTCATGATGCCTCTCGTGCGGATATCTTCGAACGCCTCACCGATCTTTTCCAGCGGATACCGCGCCGCAATATATTTTTCCGCATTGATGCGTCCTTCTTTCATCCATTCCAATACTTTCCGGTTCTGCGCCGCTGTTGACGCGTGTACGCCATATATGCCAAGCTCCTTATAATGAATCACATTGCTGTCCAAATATCCTGTTCCCTCGCCCGGCAGACCCCCAAACAGGCTCATTCGCCCGCGTTTGGCCATCATCTGCTGCGCCTGCCTCTGTGCCTCTCCCACCGAACACGCCACAATCGCAACATCGACGCCACGACCATCGGTTCTTTCTAAAACTTCCCTTTGCGCATCTTCTAATCCCACCATTTCAACGCGCGGCGCAAACTCTTGTGCCGCCTGCGCGCGCGCGTCATTCGGCTCGAGCATAAATACCTTTTCCGCACCCGACGCAAACGCCAGCTCTGCGTGCATACAGCCAATGAAGCCGGAACCAAATACGGCCACATAATCGCCCTTGCCAATGTTCAGAAATTCCTGTGCGTTCACCACACATGCAATTGGCTCCGCAAGCGCAGCCGCTTCTTCGCTCACATTTTCCGGCACATGATTTACATTTCCCATCTCAAAAAAACGCGCCGGAATTTCCATATATTCCGCAAAGCTTCCATCATACGCAAAGCCCAGTGTCTCCAGGTGATCGCACATATTAGCGTGCCCTTTTTGGCACATATAGCACGAGCCACAACCAAGCGCCGGCGCAACCGCAACCCTGTCGCCCTTTGCAAACCCCCGCACCTGCCGGTCAATCTCCACAATTTCCCCGCACATCTCATGTCCGATGGTTATGCCTGTCGCAATTTTGCTGCTGCCGTGCAGATACGTTCGAAAATCCGTCCCGCAGATGGACGCTGCGCATATTTTGATCACTGCGCCTCCTTTTGCCGCGTTTGGACATTTTTTTTCTACCAGCTCAAACTTCCCTTTTTCATTAAAAATGTATGCTTGCATGTTATAGATTCCCTTTCACTGTGTTTCTCTTTTTTTCCGACGCAATCGTCTTCCCTTTTTTCAAAACATGGAAAAACAACACGCTTAATTGTCCACTCATTGATGCCATACGATATTTGATTGTCTTAGAAATCTTTATTCCTGATTAAGATTGTATAGTTTATCATTCTGTAAAAAATGGAATAAAAAAAGCGCCTGTAAAGGCGCTTCAAAAGCAAATTTTCAAACGAACGAAAAGGTATAAATTATCATTCGCATAACTATTTATTCTATTATGGTTTCATAATAGTTCAAATAAAACGTAAAGTCAACGGGTTTTGCATTTAAATTCAAATTGTGAAATTTATTTCACAAAGGCGATGCGCATCAAATTTTATGCTGCAATTTATTTCACTTGCACGAAAAATTTCCCCCTACTGTCTCAGTTCATTCCGATACGTGCCTCAAGCTCTCCGGTGTCCACTTTTTGCAGCAGCTCCTCGAGCGCTTGCGTTGTCATTGGCTCCTGCGCCGGATATTCATAATTCCTGCCCATCTGGTGGTATTTGCTGATTCCATACACATGATAAGGAAGAAAGCGAAGCATCCTCGCGCCATATTTCACGGCAAGATCAACAATCTCCTGCAGTTCCTGCGGCGTATCGTTAAACCCCGGAATCACCGGCACACGTACCTCCACCGGCTTTCTTTGCGCCAAATACGCAAGCGCGCGCACGGCGTTTTCATTTCCGCTCCCAGTATGCCTTTTGTGCTTCTCACTGTCCGCGTGCTTGATATCCAGCATCACGTAATCAAGAAGAGGTTCGAGCTTTTTCAGCGTCTCTTCCTCCATATTTCCATTGGTCTCAATCGCCGTGTGGATGTTTTCCGTTTTGCAGGCCGCAAGCAGCTCCAACAAAAAATCCGCCTGTACGCTCGGCTCGCCGCCGCTCACCGTCATTCCTCCGCCGGACTCTTCATAATAGTCCACATCCTTGCGCACGAGATTCATCACTTCTGCTGAGGTATATTCTTTTCCGCTGATCCGGTAACAATTTTCAAAACAGGCCGCCGCACAGCTTCCGCACAGTGTGCACAGCTCATGATTTACAGCATACCGCCCGTCTTTCAGGACGATTGCCGCGCAGGGGCACGCCTGCGCGCACCGCCCGCACAGCGTGCAGCCTTCCTCAGACTTAAGCATCACAGGCTTTTTCCCAATCGATTCCGGATTATGGCACCAGCCGCACCACTGGTTACATCCCTGAAAAAACACGACCGTCCTGATGCCCGGCCCGTCATCCAGCGAAAAACGCTGGATATCGAAGATACATCCATTCATTGCCTTGCTGCCTCTCCTCAGTTCGTCTGCGAGTATTCTGTGCGCGCAATCAGGTGATTCTGCCATTTTTCTTCCAGTTCCACATAAAACGCGCTGAATCCGGCTACCTTGACCACCAGCGTGCGGTAATCGTCAGGGTTATTCTGCGCTTCTTCCAGCATTTCCCTGCTGATCACATTAAACTGCACCTGAAATCCGCCGCGGTTAAAATACACCTTGAGGGTTTGCGCAATTTTCTTTCTCTTTTCCGCGCTGGCAAGCCCTGATGGATGAAACTTTACATTCAGGATCGATCCATTGTCCATGAGCGCGTGGTTGATTTTGGACAGCGAATTGAACACCGCCGTAATACCCGCCGTATCCGTGCCCGGCACAGGCGACATATTGTCCGCAAGCGATTCTTCGGCGTACCGCCCGTCCGGCGTCGCGCCGATCACCTCGCCGTCGATGACGTTCATCACCACCGTCTGCGCCGTGCAACCAAACTGCCCGCCGCGCAGCGGCTTCATCGTGCGCATCTTCGCGGGCATGATCTCAAACAAACGCTCGCACAGCTCGTCCACTTCGTCGTTGTCGTTTCCGAATGCCGGACTTTCCTGAAGCGCTTTACGGATTTTCTGGTTTTCCTCACCCGCAAAATTTTCTTTCATCGCCTTCAAAATCTGCGCCGGCGTATAGAGCTTTTTCTGGAACGCCACATGGTCGATCGCCACAAACGCGTTGGCCACATTGGGATAGCCATGGGAATGGATGATGGTATCGTTGTAATTTGGCCCCCTGCCCCAACTGATATCCTTGCCCATCTCGATCCTGTAATTGACTGTCGCGGAAAGGAAAGGCGTAGGCGTAAGCGTGAAATAGCTTTCCGCAATCGCCCGCTCAATTTTGGGGATGAATTCCAGATAGTAATCAAGCTGCTGCTCAAACAGTGCGATCACGTCGTCAAGATTCTTGGCATCCTGGAACGAAGCTTTTGTCTTGCACAGTGTTTGCCCTGTATTTGGATTTTCCCCATCATAAAGCGCAAGCTCGAGTATTTTCATCATGTTCACATAAACCGGCGTTACGCCCGTGCCGTGCTTGCCGGGTACGCGCACTTCCGAGCAGCCCATGGACGCCCAGTTTCGCGCGTCACGCAAATCAACGCCCGTGCGCAGCATCATGTCAACCGCAACGTCGTCGTTAAAGAACGCCGGCATTCCTCCGCCGTGCGCCACCAGCGCCTCCAGACTCGCCTCCATAAATTCAAGCGGGGTCGTCCTGCCTGCGCTCACGATGACCGTGGGAATATTCATGTTGGTATTGCCCAGCGCCTTTAGGAAGATATACGAAAGCTCGTTGACCGCCGTTTTTCCATCCGGCGTCTGCCCGCCCAGCGTAATCGTCTGGAATAGCTGGTTTCCGCCTAAAATTTCTGTCGTACCCCAGTCGCGCAGCTTATTTGCCTCAAAGCACTTGAGCAGGAAGCACTCATAAAGCTGCTGCGCCTTTGCCGCGTCCATCCGCCCTTCGCGCACATCCTTTTCATAGAACGGGTACAGATAAGAATCCATGCGCCCCATGGAAATACTGTGTCCGTTTGATTCAATCTGAATGAGCAGATGAATGAGAAGCACCATTTGCAGCGCTTCATAGAAAGTATCCGGCTTTTGCGCGGGAATCTTATGGCAAATTCTGGCCATCTCCATCAACTCTTCCTTGCGCGCCGTGTCCTTTTCCTGCTTGGCTTTTTCCACCGCAAGCTTTGATAGCCGCTCCGAATAAGCAATCGCTCCGGTGAGCACCATGACCACAGATTTCAAAAACGCAAGTTTATCAAGGTATTCCTCATCTGTTTCGCTTAAAAGGGATATCTGCGTCTTTGTTTTTTCAATAACCGCCTCAATTCCCGTATCGAGCAGTCCCACATAATCAGGAATAATATGCCCGTCCCCGTTTTGGTTGTGCTCGATGGACATTGTCTGGTTCACACTCGGATGCTGATGCCCTTTTCCATCCGGCCCCGGCCCTATCAAATAATCGCCAATCGTTTCTTTCAGAGAATAATCCACGCGGTCAAAGTGCGTTACTCCGTCCCACGCGTCGCACATCTTAAGGATTTCCTCTTTATGTTCCGGCGCTACCGCAAACCGCTGGCGCGGGCGTGTCTCAAATGTATTGAGCTCGTCCCTTAACCAATCGACTGCATATTCCGGAAACAAAGACGCCGCAAGCGGTCTGCTTGCCGTGTTTCCCATTAAAAGATCGTCGTCGCCGAGATAAACCGTCATTTCGTTCATCATGCGTGCAAACGCGCGCGCCCTGCGCATCACCACCGGCTGCCCCTGATTTTTCAGGCATTCCTCCGTATAGATTCTGCCGCGCTCCACGCAAATTTCAGGCTCGTTGCCCAAAATATATTGTTTGATTCGTTCTGTCCTTGTCATATCCAAAGCCCTCCTTGATTTTTTACATGGTGAAAGCCTACACTTCTTGTTATAGTTTGATTATAGTTGTGGTGCAACATTTACCACCAATCTTTGTTTTCAGGCATATCCGCCCGTTTATGCTAATTTCAATTGCTTATCCTGCTTTTGTTCCCTTTTTTTCACGATTTCAAACCATTTATCTTTTTTTGAAATCTTTTCAATCAAATCAGCCTGTTTGATCATATTTTTCAAAATAGGATCAAATATAGAAAATATGATGCTTTATTTATATTTAGCATCCATTTTTACCTCCATCATCTCTATTTTTCTCATTATTTCTTGTTTTCTCGCCTTTTGATCAACATTGCATCATTTTTATAATATGTGTATCACTCAATATGCTTCCATTCTCAGAACTCAAACAATCAAAATAATCATGCTCGATCAATAAGGAGGAATGATGTATGAATTACGGGACACCCATCTCTATTTCCGGAATCGCGCCGGAATCATTCGGCGACGGACGCACATTTGCCTGCGGGGAAACAGACCAGCTCAGCTTCGGTATTTTGGAGCTTCCGGCAGGAATGACGGCAGGGTATGACGCCGGACATAAAAACGCGGATGAAATTTTCTTTGCGGTCTGCGGAGAGGCGCTCATCAACTATCCCACGCAAGACAAGCTCGTCCATCTGGCAGAAAACGAATTTACCCTTATCTTTCGAGACCTGCCCCATGTAGTCAGCAACCCCGGAACCAAGACGCTCAAACTGCTCTATGCGACATGCGCGCAAAGAGACTGATCAGGAGGATATACAAAACATGGCAGACATTTTAAGCATTGGCGGTATGCTCGTCGAAATTATGCGCAAAGAGATAGACAAACCATTCGATTCGGCTGCAGACCTCACAGGGCCTTACCCCAGCGGCGACACCCCTATCTTTATCAATGCGGCGGCAAAGCTGGGTAATTCCTGCTCCTTTATCGGCGTCGTCGGAGACGATGGTTTTGGCAAATGCCTGTGCGACAGGCTTTCACAGAGCGGCGTTGATCTTTCCATGGTGCGCGTGCAGCCCGGGGCGACCACCGGCACCGCGTTTGTGGGATATTTCAGTGACGGAAGCAGAACTTTCATCTATCACTGGCGGCACGCCGCGGCGGGCATGATCGAGGAAAGCGACATCGACCCTCAAAAATTAAAAGACGTCAAATGGGTACACATCACAGGCGTTACCCTATCCATCAACGACAACTGCAGAAAAGCCGCGCATAAGCTTTTAGACAGCTTATCCCCCGAGGCCAAGGTTTGCTTTGATCCAAACATACGCCCTGAGGTGCTGAGCGTGGAAGAAATCCGCGACCTGTGCGCGCCGGTCATCGAGCGCGCCAACGTCATATTCCCCAGCAAAACGGAGGCAATGATGTTTACGCAGGCAAACAGCGACGAAGAGGGCTGCAAACAGTGGGCAAAGCAGGGCAAGCTTGTCGTACTCAAAAACGGCGAGGACGGGTGCCGTATTTTTGACGGGGATGAAATTCTGGACGTTCCCTCTTACCCTGTCATGGAGGTTGATCCCACCGGCGCTGGCGACACCTTCTGCGCCGCATTCGTAACCGCTTTGAACGATGAAATGCCCCTCTATGAGGCCGGACGCTTCGCCAACGCGGCGGGAGCGTTATCCGTGCTCAAAAAAGGACCGATGGAGGGTGCCCCCACCCGCGGGCAGGTGCTTGAACTGATGAAAAAGTAGCTGTCTTTCGTGCCGTAACCCATTCAAAAATTATTTTTCAACTTTATGAGGCTCATCGCTCAAAATTTGATATAATTTAACAGAGGGAAGCAATGAGCCTCTTACAGCGGCTAAGCTGAATCTAAATGATCAAAAGCCGCATTGCCATTCACACCAAATGCTTGTAACCAGCCTTTTAACAATTGTTATAAAGTTTTTCAGGAAAGGAACTGTTATTATGAAAATAACGTTACAGTACATCGCTGATAAAGCAGGCGTTTCCCGCTCGCTCGTCTCTAAGGTGCTCAACAACAAGCCTGTGCGCGTATCCGCCCAAAAAAGGGCGCAGATCATTCGCATCGCCCAAAAGCACAATTATACCCCGCAGGGAATCGCTTCCGAGGGAAAGCTCCCGTTTTTGCGCAAAAAGAAAGTGATCGGCATTCTCCAGCCCGAGCTCAATTTTTACTTTTTGACTCAGCTGACCGACGAACTGGAAAAAAACCTGCGCCGCGAGGGATATTCTTCCATTGTGTTCAACAGCCACGAAGACCCGCAGATCGAGCGTGAAATTCTTGAATTTTGTTTCACTGGCGCTGTGGACGGGCTGATTGTCAATGCCTGCGATAATTTTGCGAACCTTGACTGTTTGCGCAAGCTGCAATCCAATCATCTTCCCATGGTGTTTGTGGATCGCTACGTATACAACGTAAACGCAAGCTATGCGGCGACGGACAACCGCGCCAATTCTTTTACGCTTACGCAGGCGCTCATTGAGCGCGGGCACAAAAACATTCTTTTTATTTTCCACGGAAAATCCATTTGTACCACCGTCCAGATGGACCGCTTCGCAGGATATCAGGACGCGATGGAAAAGCACCACTTAAAGGTGCAAAAGGAATATATTTATACGGACCGTCCGCTCGACTGCCAGCCGCTTTCCAATCTCGAAAACATGAAAAAATTTACGGCTGTGACGCTCGCCACCACCTGGGATTTTCTTTACGTGTGCGATATTCTGCGCCAGATGGGCTTTCCTGACGCGATTGACATCGGTTCTTTTGACGCGTTCACGATTCCTTTTCCACTGACGGGCGGAACGCTCCCATTTCAAAATATCCGGTCGCTGTACCTGATGATACAGCAGCCGGATATCCTTGCCGAAAAGGCGGTGGATTTGCTTCTCACTTCCATCAATTCCAAAAATGCCGCCCCTCAGCAAGCCCACATCGGATGCCATCTGCAAATTTTTGACAATTTAAGCTCCACATTCTGAATCCGATTGTGTTCAAAAGGACGCTTCTCTTCGTGAAGCGTCCTTTTTTAGGTTTACGCAACAACCTCTTTGGCCTTCTGCGCCTTGATAAAGCTGTCAAACGCCACT
>CAZQDA010000069.1:0-15872 GCA_964592155.1 uncultured Christensenella sp. | reverse complement strand
ACGCTTGAAAAAGGGCGATAACAATGATAAAATGAAACAAACAAAAGAAATTGAAACGGACTGCGCGATTTTTATAGAAGGTGCGGCCTGAAAAGGAGTTTGGCAACAGTTATGGCAAAGCAAAACGATGGATTTGTAGAACACATCACGCCCCAGAATGAGGATTTTTCGCGCTGGTATACGGATGTGATCAAAATGGCGGATATGATCGACTATTCCGAGGTCAAGGGATGTATGGTCATCAAGCAGTACGGCTACGGCATCTGGGAGCTGATCCAGCAGCAGCTTGACGAACGCTTCAAGGAAACAGGGCATAAGAACGCGTATTTTCCGCTACTGATTCCCAAGCATTTGCTGGAAAAAGAGGCGGAGCATGTGGAAGGGTTTGCGCCGGAGGTTGCGTGGGTCACAAAAGGCGGCACGGAAGAGCTGGCAGAGCCGCTGTGCATTCGTCCGACGTCCGAGACGATTATCTGTTCGATGTACTCCAAATGGGTGCAGAGTTATCGTGATTTGCCTGTGCTTTTAAACCAGTGGTGCAATGTGCTGCGCTGGGAAAAAAGCACAAGGCCGTTTTTGCGGACTTCCGAATTTTTGTGGCAGGAAGGGCATACCGTCCACGCCACGCAGGAGGAAGCGGAGGAAGAAACGGAGCGCATGCTGGGCGTGTACCGCGATTTTATGCGGGATGTGCTTGCAATCCCTGTGATTTCAGGGCAAAAGAGCGAGAAGGAGAAATTTGCGGGCGCGGATCACACTTATACGGTGGAAGCCATGATGCTGGATGGAAAAGCGCTGCAAATGGGAACCTCGCACAACCTGGGACAGAATTTTGCCAAAGGATTTGATATCCAGTTTTTGGATAAGGACGGACAGTTAAAATATGCGTGGCAGACCTCGTGGGGCGTATCTACGCGCATGATCGGCGGGATCATCATGGTGCATGGAGACGAGCGGGGGCTTAGGCTGCCGCCGCGGGTTGCGCCCATCCAGTGTGTGATTGTGCCGGTTGCGGCGCATAAGCCGGGCGTTCTTGAAAAAGCGGAGGAACTGTATCAAGGGCTGAAAGCGGCGGGAATCCGTGTGGAACTTGACGACAGGGATCAAAGCCCGGGCTGGAAGTTTAACGAGTGGGAACTCAAAGGCGTACCTGTACGTCTTGAGATCGGCCCGCGCGATATGGAGAAGAACGCTTGCATGCTGGCGCGCCGCGATACGTATGAGAAAGATTCCTATTCGCTTGAAAACATTGAACAGACCGTGAAAGAGCTGCTTGACAAGGTGCATGAAAACATGCTGGAAACAGCGCTTTCCTATCGCGAGCAGCGCACCTTTGACGCGCATGACTGGGATGAATTTATGCAGGGCATCGAGCAGGGGCATGGATTTGTGCGCGCGATGTGGTGCGGGCACACGGAATGCGAAGAGGAAATCAAAGAAAAAACGGGCGTGACCACGCGCTGCGCGCCGTTTGAACAGAAAGACCTCGGCGCGGTGTGCGTACACTGCGGAAAGCCAGCCCAAAAGATGATGTATTTTGCGAAAAGCTATTGAGTAGAAGTCAGGCCGGAAAGAGGAGGGCGCAAGGCGGCGCCGCGTTATATCGACAACCCGCGGATGCGGACAAACGCAGGAGGAAGCAAACATGAGTGTTGAAATTAGAAAAATGGCGCAAAGCGATATTTTCTTCGTAGTGGAACAAAGAATGGAGTTGCTCCGGCAGATTTCCGGCGAACGGATGACCGAGGAATTTCAGGATGAAACGGTGCGGTATCTCCAAAAGCATGTGCCGGACAAAACCTGCGTTGGTTATGTTGCGGTTGACGGGCGAAAAATTGTATCGGTGGCGATGCTGTGTATTTATGAGGTAATGCCGCGCCTGTGCAATAGCACCGGAAAGACGGGATACCTGTTTAATGTGATTACGCAGCCGGAGTACAGAAAGCAGGGACTGGCAACGAAACTAATCAAAGAGCTTGCGCAAGAAGCAAAGGGAAGAGGCGTTCAGCAGATTCTTCTCAATGCCGAAGAGCCGGCGGTGCATTTGTATGAAGAAATTGGATTTAAACTCATAGAGCGCGAAATGGTGCTAAATTTGGAATAGCGGGAAGAGAACGATAAAGTGGCATAGCCAGTGGTTATGCCATTTTTTGATTTCTGTTATGGCATTTTGGATCGCGCCGGACAGGAGGAAAAACAGATGGGAAAGAAAAACATGCCTGAAAGCGACCTGAAAACAATCCCGGGCATTGGAGAAAATATGGAGCGGCATCTGTTTCATATTGGCATCAAAAGCATAGAAGATTTGCGTGGAAAAGATCCGGAAGAACTCTATCAAAAGGATTGTATTTATAAAGGGTTTGAGGATGACAGGTGTGTATTATACGTTTTTCGTCTGGCGGTTTATTATGCGGAAAACACGACGCACGCGCCGGAGAAATTAAAGTGGTGGTATTGGAAAGATAAGCAGTATCCGGAAAAAGAAACAGTTTTATGATTCCTCTTCGAGATCTTGGGGAAGGGGCGGATATTTGCGGAGCAAGGAGACGAGCTCGTCTTCGGGCATTGGTTTTGCGTAAAGGAAGCCTTGAATGAGAATGGTATAGCCAATTTCCTTTAAAAACTTTGCCTGCACCTGTGTTTCGATGCCTTCCGCAACAACCGTCATTCCCAGCATGATTGCCATATCCAGAATGCTGGATATGATAATTTTTTCGCGGTCGTCATCAAAACGCTCGGTGAAAAAGGTTTTATCAATTTTGATCACGTCCACAGGAAGCGAACGCAAAAGGTTCAGGGAAGAATACCCCGTGCCAAAATCGTCGATCGAGATGCGGAAGCCGGCGTTGCGCAGTTCGTTCATCCGGCTGAGGATCAGCTCGTTGTCGCTGATGAGCGCGCTTTCTGTGAGCTCGATTTCCAACAGGCTTGTAGAAATATCATATTTTTGTGTGGTTTCCAGCAAGTCTGCCACAAAATTTTCCCTGTAGATATTGAGGCGCGAAAAGTTCACGGATATGGGAATAACCGGAAGCCCGCCGTCGATCCAGCCTCGCAGTGTTTTACACACCTGCTCAAATACATAGGAGTCGAGCCTTACGATAAAGCCGTTTTTCTCAAAAATAGGAATAAACGCTCCCGGACTCAAAAAGCCTTTCTCCGGCGAAATCCAGCGAATGAGCGCCTCAGCCGCAACGGGCCGCTCGGTCTGCAGGTCAAATTTCGGCTGATAATATACCACAAACTCATGGTCTTTTAAGGCCTTTTCCATGTCGTTTTCAATTTGTTTTTCCAGCAGCATTTCCTGATTCATGTCGGCGTCATAAAACGCATAGTCAATGTGCGGATTGTTTTTGATGTTGTTTTTTGCCGTTTTACTCCAATCGCTCATTCTGGTGATATAATAATCATCGGCCGGTATTTTATAAATGCCGTAAGAGAACATCAAATTATAATTTTTCTTTTTGATAAAACCGAATTCTTTGATCAGCCGGTTCCAGTTTTCGATTCTGTCTACAATTGTCTGGTCTGTCGTATAAGAAATAAGCGCGTTAAATTCATCGGAACCCGTATGTGAATAGAGTTCAGACTCGCGCATATCCTGCCGCAGAACGGATGCGATATGCTGAAGCAGAAGATTGCCGTTGTTGTAGCCGTAAAGCTGATTGAAAATTTTAAATTTATTGATGTCAAAGCTGATAAAAGCATATTTTTGATCAGAATGCGCCTGCAGAGTATCCTTGCAGTCGTCACGGAATTTCAGCCAGCTTGCGGACCCCGTGAGGTCATCCACAAAAGCAATGCGCTCTAAGCGTTTTTGCGTTTTGCTCTGGGTGATTACAATATAAATAAGCAAAAGCACCACGGTGGAGACGATTACAGCCGTAATGATGCTCGTGAAGGAGATCAGATAAGTGCTTTTTTCAGCGACAACGGAAGCGGGCACGATCGACAAAACATACCAGTCGTTTACGTCCACGGGTGCGTAGCTCATGTAATAAAGCACGCCATTTTTATAATATTTCGCAACGCCGCTGTTCCCCTCCTGCATGTTGGTACGCATTACCTCAAAAGAATCATCAATATCCTGCAGAAGGTTTCCGTCAAGGTCAAAAAAGTTTTCAAAGGTAACGCTGTTTTCGTGGCGGGAACGGGCGATTTTTGTGCCGTCGCGCTGTACGACATAGGAATAGCCGTTTCCGTTAAACGTGCTCACGGAAATTTTATCTTCAAACACTTCGGTGGACTGTGTCGCGAAAAGAACGTAAATAATTTGACGACCCGAAAAAAGGGGAACCGCATATACATTAATGCTCTGCCCGCCGAAAGCATCGGAAAATGTATTTGAGATATTCGGCACGCCGGAAAGCGCCTTGCGAAAATAGCCTCTGTCGGAAAAATCTTCCGTATGGCCGTCGGTGGTGGTCGCAGTGCCGTCAGGCGCGATAAGCCCCATGCGCTTAAAGCCGTTTTGATCTTTGATTTTATTCAAAAGCTCCATTGTGGAAGGAAGATCGGAAGCGGCAAGGTCTGTGCTTTCCAGAGAAAAAGCCACGGCCTCCAAAGTGGAAAGATCGCCGTTCACCTGCGATTCGATGATCACGGATTCCTGTTGGGTGATTTCTTGCAAATAAAGGGTGGTTTCGTCGTTTAGCACCTTTCTGACTGTGCCTGCATAAAAAAGCATCAAAGAAACCGCAATCACTGCGATTGCGATAATAATGGCGATTGAAACAATGAGGACTTTCTTCGGTTTTGCCATATCCGTTGCTCTTCCGTTGCCTGCTGCTTTGAGAAAAAATCCGTTACGCAATTTATTATAACGTTATAGAGGGGAAGAGTAAACAATTTTTGGGTTTTTTCATCAGAAAAGTGCGCTAAATTGACGTTTGCACCTGTTCTTTTGTGAAAATGATGGTATAATAATAATACCTTACTATGTAAGTCGAGTTATTTGGTAATTACAAGACGCAAAGATTCAAATCATTTGGAATAAAGGGGTAATATCCATTGGCGAAATATAATTACAAGGCGGTTGATTCCAAAGGACAGACAACAAAGGGAACCTATGATGCGGAAAACATACAGGAGTTCAGGGATTTCCTGAAAAGCGCGGGCCTTTTCTGCCTTTCTTACCAGATTGAGCAGGAGGGCTTTTCTAATTCTGTGCGGGGAATGGTTCCCGCAAAGGATCTTTATCTGATGTGCAGCCAGATGGGAATTATGCTGAACGCGGGAATTGGTGTGGTAAAGGGACTGGATGTCTTATGTCAGCAGACAGAGAATCCGAAATTAAAAAAAATTTTACTCGCCGTCATGGAGGACGTAAAAAAAGGGCTTGCGTTTCATCAGGCGCTTGCCAATCAGGGAGGCGTATTTCCGTTTTACCTGATCAGCTCGGTGGAATCCGGCGAGCAGAGCGGCACGCTTGACAGCGTAATGAACCGCATGGCGGATTATTTTGAAAAACAGTATAAAACACAGGCGCAAATCCGCGGGGCGCTTACCTATCCGGTGATCCTAGCGTTTTTGTGCGTGGGCGTCATTATCCTGATGCTGACGTTTGTGGTGCCGCGGTTTATTTCCATGTATCAATCCTCTCAGGCAGAGTTGCCGATTCCGACGCAGATGTTACTCGATGCAAGCGCGTTTTTAACGAACTACTGGTATGTTGTGCTTGCGGCTGTGATTGGCGTCGTTATTTTGATCGCTCTGTTGAAAAACAGCGCGGCGACAAAGCCGGGGTGGGATACCATGGCGCTTCACTTTCCGGGAACAGGGAAGTTAAAGCAGGTTATTTTAGCGGCGCGGTTTGCGCACACGTTTTCCATGCTGATTTCAAGCGGGCTTTCCTTGCTGACCGCCCTTGAAATCGTTTCAAGGGTTCTTGACAACGGCTGCATGACAAAGTATATCAACGTGATGATCGAGGACGTTAAAATGGGAATGCCGCTTTCGGAATCCATCAAAAAATTTGATGTTTTTCCGCCGATGTTCAAATCCATGATCGCGATTGGCGAAGAATCCGGCGAGATGGATACTCTGCTGCGCAAGGCGGCTGATTACTATGACGCGGAATCGGATAGGGCGGTCAAAAAGATGGTATCCCTGATTGAGCCGGCAATGCTTGTTATTATGGCTGTGGTCATCGGCTTTATCGTTATTTCCGTCATTTTGCCAATTTATACGATGTATCAAAATATTCTGTAGGAAATGGAGTGAAGGGTTTGCTGTCGATTGATATGGGAAGCAAGTTCCTGAAAATAATACAGGGGAACGGCGATAAATCTGTGAAGACCAAAAAAGAGGTGATCGCCGAGTTGCCGGAGGGGTGTATTGCCTATGGCATTGCCACGGATTTTGAGCTGGCGGGAAAGGTTCTTCGGACCGCGCTTTTGGAGCAGGGAATCACTGATAAAAAAGCGGTGGTTACGGTAAGCAGTCCGGATATGATTGTAAAAGAGCTGGCGCTGCCAAAAATAACCGACAAAAATATGGATCGGATTGTGGCGGCGGAAATGGACGTTTATTTATCTGACGACAGGTATGCAATCGACTATATCGCGCGGAATGCGGGCGACGGAATCAAAGCGCTTGTGTTTGGAATTGATCGGAATATTATGGAGAATTACAGGGCGATGCTTGCTGCCGCGGGGCTTACGCCCGTGGCGATGGATATTCACGCAAATGCCGTCCGCAAGCTGGTGGCAGTGACCGGCTGCATTCCCTCTTTGCCCTCTGATGTGTGTATTCTGACGGATATCGGAGCGGACCTTATGAATTTTCATTTCTTTGTGGAGGGCGAGCTTGTGTATACGCGGTGCGTCAGTGTTGGCATGGACGTATACGCCAAGGCAAACATTGACCAGATGCGCGGGAAAACGGCGCAGGAGCTTCAGGAAGATATCAACTTTAATACCTATATTTCCCTGCTAGGAGACGAAATCCAGAAAATGCTGCAATTTAAGGCCACCGGTGAATTTAAATCCCTCGGCGCTAAAATATTCCTTTCCGGCGGCGGGGCCAAATTTGAAGGGATCGGCGGCTTGCTGGGAGATTATCTGAATGTGGAAACAAGCGTACTGGATACGAAAATCCTACTGAACGCGCTTGGCGCACAAATTCGCGTGTGAGGTGCATATTTTGAGAGACCTAAATTTTTTCGAAGGGATTAAAAAGCCGGAAGTAAGGCGTAAAATGGGGAAGTTTTTGCGCAACGGCATCATTGTTCTCGTATGCTGTGCGCTGCTGGTCGGCGGCGCGTATGGATGGCTGTATCTGCAAAAGAATACGGCGGAAAAAGCGGCGCAAACGATAGACGAACAGATGCAGATGCTTAAGGCCTCCAGCCCTGATTATGAGGCGCTTACGGAAAACAGGCAGAAGTTAACCGCGCTTAAGACATATAATTCCATCATCGAGCAGTTTACCACGAGCTTAGGCGAATATCCGCATGTGGACCATGCGCTTTTCACGGAAATTTATGCCAAAATGCCGGCGGACGTTCATATTTCGAGGGTTCAATATGGACAGGGCGTGCTTGCCATGGAGTGTACCGCTCAAAACGCTTCTTCACCGGCGGACTTTGTAAGAAACCTGAGAAGCGCCGAGCTTATAAGCGAGGTTGGCTATAATGGATATTTTGCAGAGAATACCGCGGCGGTTCTTCCTGAGGGAGAAACTGCGGGCGGAACGGTCTCCTTTACCGTAAGCTGTGTTTTGAAAGGGGGGAGCGTACAATGAGTCTTTCCAAAAGAGAAGTCATTTTGTTGATTCTGTTGGGCATTGTGGCGATCCTGGTTTTGGGGATCAATTTTCTGGTGCTTCCGATGACAGACGAAGTAAAAACCGCGCAAGAGCTTGCGCAACAAAAGGATGACGAGCTGCTGGTTGTGCAAACAGATATTCAAACCGCGGGCAGAATGCAGGAATTGCTGCAGAGCGAATACGCAAAAGCAGCGGAGCTTGCGCAGCCGTATAACGGCAGTATGAATCAGGAAGAAATCGACCTATGGCTCAACGGGCTTTTGGCGAACAACAACCTGCAGGTGCAGAATATGGATATTTCGAATATGGCGATTTCCACGGCATCTTTTGAAAAAGCGGCTTTAAACGATGTGGAATCCATTCCCATTCAGGACGCGGCAGACATTGTCAACGGCAATCCGGCACCCACGGCGTCGCCCGAACCCACGCAAGAGGAAATGAATGAGGGAAGTAAGGTGAATGCGGCGGCGCAGGCGGCGAACGAAGCGCTTGAGGCTTCCGGAGATACGCAAACAGACCTTGCAGGTTCGCTTTACCAGATCAACGCCGTGGTGAATGTGGTGGGTACGCTTGACGGCGTGATTGGCTTTGCAAACAGCCTGTATGAAAGCGGGCGCGCACTTCGCGTAACGTCGCTTTCCACCCAGGAAAGTGTGGAAACAGGACTTTGCTCCGCTGTGATTGCAGTGGAATTTTATGGAATACCGGCAGTGCAGGACGTTGCCCTTGCCGGAACAGGAGAATGAACCGGATGCGAAACAATAAACGCGGCAGCACGCTCGTGATGGTTTTGTGCGTGTTTGCGTTTGTTATTATTATAGGGACCAGCGTTGTGATGCTTGCCGGCGTGGCAAATAAACAGGCCACCAGAGCCTACGCAAGGCAGCAGGCGGATTTTGCCGCGCAATCGGTGTTGGATGCGGTTTGTTCCCAGATTTCAGACGGAACGATCGATCCGTTTGTGTTGGGGCAGGGGCCTGAAAACAAAATCGAAGGCAGCGGCAGCGACGATGTTCTGGGGGATTACAGTATCCTGATCGAGAGATATGAAAAGGACGACGCTGAAAATGTATTTCGCGTGTTGGTGGACGTTAGTAAGGGCGAATATCCGTCCAGCATTTACAGGCTGATGCAATACACGCAGGGTAGCTCGGAAGAGATTGATCTGGGACGCCTTTTTGATGTGACTGCGGGGGCGACGAACGCGAATAAAATGGCGGAATACTTCCCCTCTGCGGTGGAAAACTCCAAGATAACGGGCAGCATCTTTTTTGATAACGCGGAAATGACAACCGCGCTGTCAGGTGATCCGGGTGTCACTGAGAATATTGACGTCATTGGAAATTTGAGCATTGAAAACGGCTCTTACGGGACGGACGGCAATGACAACCACATCAATGTTTCAAAGGATGTGGAGATCAAAACGGACGGAATGGTTTATGCGGAAATCCATTCAGAGGGAAACGTGCTGGTGGAGCGCAGCCCCAATGTCGCGCAATCCGTGTATGCAAACGCGAACATTACAATCGCACAAGGCGCTCAGGTGAACGGGGATCTTCATGCGGGGGGAAATGTGGAGATATTGACGGGAGCGGTTGTCAGGGGAAACGTCTACGCGAACGGCGCGGTGACCGTGGAAGACGGCACGGTGGAAGACGGAAGCATCTACGCGCAGGACGACGTGCTTGTGAAAAACGGTAAGGTTGCGGATATGATCCGGTCAAATGGAACGGTGGCATTGGATCAGGGCGAGGCCGGCTCCATCGAGTGTGACGGCGATGTGCAAGTAAATGGAGCTGTGACCCTTGGCATCCGGACAAACGGGAATTGCGATGTGCAGGGCTCGGTGGGCGAAGCGATCGAGGCGGGCGGAAATGTCACGCTCAAAAATATGACGTTGATGGGAGACGTCTCTGCCGGCGGCACGCTGGAGGCGGAGGGAATCGATGCGAGCGTGAGCTTTTCGTCGGAGCAGGATATGACGCTCACGGATTGTACGCTGCAGGGCTCGCTTCTTCGCACGAACGGGGTTTTGCGCGCGGCAAGGCTCACGCTTAAGTTGGCGGATTCGCAGATCGTCGCCACCGCAGGATTGGAGCTTGACGAAAGCGCTTTAGAAGGCGCGGCGGTCTCCGGCGGGGACGCAAGCCTGAACCGGACGCAGATGGCCGGTGATCCGGCGGCGCCTGTTACGATGCTGTCAGTATATGGAAATCTTGTAATGCAAGATCATTCAGCGGTTGATCAGGCAAATATCCTGTGCAACAAAGATGTGTCAATCAGCGGGAATTCAGTGTTTGCAGGTAAGATTGATGCGGGCGGAAATTTTGCCATGCAGTCGGGCAACGGAACAGGAGATGTTCTGGCGGGCGGAAACGCCACGGTGGATAGCGCGCAGATCACAGGAAATGTGACGGCAAAAGGAAACGGTCTTTTCAAAGGCGGGAAGGGGATGCAGAACGTAACCGGAACAATAACGCTGGGCGGAACGCTCGATCCGGATACTTCTCCTGACCTTGCAAACACGGTGGTGATTGTCGATCCGGAGACGATTCCGGCGATAGTGCCCTTGCCCGAGGTAAAGCAGGAGATCACGGTGCAGCCGGTGCAAGAGATGGAGCTGCCGGAAAAGATGCCGGTTGTAACACTGGATTTGCAAAAAAAATATGAAGCAATTCCCGCGTGGAATATTCCGGCGTTTGTGAAAAAACAAATGGAACAAATGGAAATTACGCTTTCGTTTGCCGATACGGAGAATCCTGATTATGCTGTGGAAGGAAACGATTATATCATCAGCAAAAATTGCGCGCTGACGCTTGATTTCACGGGCGGACAAAGCTATGGAAAGCAGATCGTGCTGGATGCGACCAAAGAAGACCTGTATATCAGGCTCAAGGCAGCAAAAACCGATTCTAATTACACGGTGCAGATACCAAACGGCGTACAGCTTCTTTCCAAAGGAGATCACAATGTTTTTGTGTTTCTGGACGAGGGAACAGGGAAGAACGATCAAACCAATCTGGCGCTGACAAGCAATCATTTTGTGGGATATTATGATTATGTGCAAACGGGCCTGCCCGCAGAAAATCCGCGTGTGCCAAACCTGTTTTTTGTCTCAAATGCCAAAGATGTGATGGTCGATTGCTCCAGACTCAGCAGCGTACACGCATTCATCTACGCGCCTTATGGATCGGTGAATATCACAGGAAGCGCTGATCCGGCGTATGGCGGTAAGCTTTTTGGCAGCGTGATTGCATCGCGTGTTCAAATGGGCGGCGCGAACAGCTACGTCTATTTTAAGCCGGACGTTGTGGTTGGTGGAGAAACGGAAATCAGCGGCTGGACAGAAATAGGAACCTATTATGTGTCGGATGGAGATGAGTCATGAACATCAAATCGAAAAAAGGAATGACTTTAATTGAAATGGTGATCAGCATTGCGCTCATTGCGCTGGTGTCTATAGCGCTGCTTGGCATCCTGGTTCCCGCTGCCAATATAGAAAAAGACTCCAAAAAGACAAACGTAACCACCTTTTTGGTCTCCGAGCATTTGGAGCGGGCGCTGTTTAGCATGCAAAGCAGTGTGGATATTTCAGATGCGCAATACGTGACTTATGAGGATCACGACATTCGTTATACGTTGAACGGGACTGATTTTTCTTGTGCGGGAAAATTAGTGCGGGCGAAGCAACCGGGAAACGATCTTTCCCTTTACGCATTTTATCCGGCTCCTCCGGCGGGGGAATGAGCGGCATGATGGAGAAGAAAAACTCAAAAAAAGCGTTTACGCTCATAGAGCTTATGTTGGTGATTGCGCTGATGTCAATTGTGGGGGTGACTGTGACCTTGATTATGGTTTCGGCAAACAATACGGCGCTCATGCTGTCGCGGCAAACGGACATCAGCCTGAAAACAAATTATGTAATGGAAACGGTACAGACACAAATCAAATATGCCGGAGATCTCAAAATTTACGGCGGAGACGGACAGGCGGGCAGGGAGGCGGATCGGCTCTACCTCTACAGCGAGGATGGAAGGGTCTATTTTGAGGAGGGCGAAGAGGGCGCAAAAGACTTGCTTGGAGAAAATTTTTATCAGGGATATGATATTGACATCGCTGTGACCCGCATGCAAAAAAACATTGTAACGCTCTCCGTAAGCACGACAGCCAAGGATGATAGTTCGATATCATACACACTGGATACGGCGATTAACGTTTTGAACACGCGGAATATAGAAGGGGAGACGGGCAGCCTGATTTCCTATCAGTGGGCGGAGCAATAGCCGCCTTTAAATACCGAGTGCGGAGAGATACCAGCCGATGACGGTGTTGCCAAACAGCAGGGAGAGGAAAATACCCGCGCTGAGCATGGGTACAAATGGAATCGAATCTTTTTTTCCTTTCTTGCGGGCGGCCATGAGAATCAGTCCGACTGCCGCGCCGATGATCACAGCGGCAAAGAGAGCGAAAAGGGAGAGCTGCCAGCCTAAAATCAAGCCTGCGGCGGCCATGAGTTTTACGTCGCCCATGCCCATGGCCGTACCGCGTGACGCGAGTACGATGAGCAAAAGCGGACCCGCGGCGCATGCGGCTCCCAAAAGGCGCTCCCACCACAAAAGGCCGGGCAGGAAAAATGTAGCGATTCCAATGATAAGCAGAGCGATGCTCGCGCCGTCAGGAATTTCAAAGGTTTTGATATCGATGGCGGACGCGACAATTAGCACAGACGCAACCGCCCAGGAAACGGGCGTCATGAGGGTAAGACCGAATACGGCAAAGCCGAGCAGGAAAAGTCCTGCGCTCAAAAGCTCTATGGCAGGATAAAGAAAGCGGATGCTTGCTTTGCAATATCGGCATTTTCCGCCCAGAGTGATCCAGCTTAGCACAGGCACGAGGTCGCGCGGATGGAGCGCCGCCTTGCAGGCGGGGCAAAAAGAGCCGCCGCGCACAACTGATTTTCCCAGCGGGATGCGGTAAATACATAAGTTTAAAAAGCTGCCGATCACAAGACCCAAAAGGAGTGCAACAGGCCAGAAAACTCGAAATTCCATCATCATCAGTAACTCCTATGGTTCCTATTATATTGGAATCCGGCGGCAATTGGCAATAGAAAAATACAGGGGTCCGCGCAGGATGCGGCCTGAAAGGATAACCAACATGGCAGAGAGAAATATTCAGATCGGACAGCTTTTGCTCAATGAAAATTTGATTACGGCGCAGCAGCTTGAGGCGGCGCTCGACTTGCAAAAAAAGACGGGCAGGCTTTTGGGAGACATTCTGGTCGAAGAGGGCTTTGTGACGGAAATCGATTTTACAAAGGCGCTGGCAAAGCGCTTGAAAACGACGTTTGTGGATCTTGGAAACGTGCGGGTGAATGCTTCTGCGGTGTATATGATCAGGGAGGATTTTGCGCGTAAAAATGAAGTGATTGCAATCGACAGGAAAAATGATAAGCTGATCGTGGCCATGAGCAATCCGATGAATTTCCAGATTATCGAGGACATCAAGCTGGAAGCCGGTATGGATGTGGTGCCTGTGATTGCAACGGCGAGCAGCATCCGCGAGGCGATCGATCAATATTATGTCAATCAGGACGCGCAGCAGGCGGCGGAGGATATGAATAAGGAATTGAGCGCGAGCATTGCGCAGGAAATTTCCACAATCGATACGTCGATTGACGAGCGGGTGGACAGCGCGCCGGTTGTCAGGCTGGTAAACTCGATTATCAGCCAGGCGGTGAAGCTGAATGCGAGCGATATCCACATCGAGCCGGGCAGGGAAGATACGCGCATCCGCATGAGAGTGGATGGAAATTTGCAGGATGTAATTACACTCAGCAAAGGGGCGCACGCCTCGATTGTGACGCGTATCAAAATCATGTCTTCCATGGATATCGCGGAACGCAGGATTCCGCTCGACGGGCGCTGTGAGGTGGATATGGACGGGGAAAAGCTCGATATGCGTATTTCCACGCTGCCCACGGTATATGGGGAAAAAGCGGTGATCAGGCTGTTGATGAACCGTTTTCTGAGAAATCTGACAAAGACGCAAATGCTTGGCTTAAGCGACGAAAACCTGCGCATGTTTGAAAAGCTTGTGCGGGTGCCGCACGGTATCATTTTGGTGACAGGGCCGACTGGAAGCGGAAAAACGACCACGCTTTATTCCATCATCAATGAAATTATGTCAGGACAGATCAATGTTGTGACCATTGAAGACCCTGTGGAATTCAAAATCGACGGGGCAAACCAGATGCAGATTAACACGAAGGCGGGGCTTACGTTTGCAAGCGGCCTGCGCTCTATTTTGCGGCAGGACCCGGATGTGATCATGGTGGGGGAAATCCGCGATTCCGAAACGGCGAAAATTGCGATTCGCGCGGCGATCACAGGGCATCTGGTGCTTTCCACGCTGCATACAAACGACGCGGCCTCCACCATCAACCGCCTGGTGGACATGGGAGCGGAGCCGTATCTTGTGGCTTCGGCGCTATCCGGCGTGATTGCGCAGCGGCTTGTGCGCAAAATCTGTCCGCAATGCAAAACCGCATACGAGTCAACGCCGGCTGAAAACAGGATGCTGGGGCTTTCTGAAAGCACGACGCTTTACAAAGGGGCGGGCTGTCCGCGCTGCAACTTTACAGGCTATGTCGGCAGGAGGGCAATCCATGAAATTATTCTGGTAGACGAGGAGCTGCAGGCGATGATTACCACAGGCGCAACCAACAGGGATATTACGCAATACGCGCGCGAGCACGGCACGGTGAGCCTGCGTGATGATATGCTTCGGGCAGTGCTTTCGGGCGAATCCACTGCGCAGGAATTCATCAAAGCGGTTTATACGGTATAGGGGGCATGGGTATGGTAACGATTGACGAGCTGATTGGAAAAGCGATTGAAAGAAAAGCGTCTGACCTGCACCTGACGGCGGGAAGAGCGCCTGTTCTGCGTCTTGACGGGGAGCTTGCGGAGCTTAAGGAATATGAAATACTCACGCCGCGAATGACGCAAGCATTGATTGAGCCCATTTTGCCGGAAGACAGGATGGAAACGCTGCAAAAAGAAGGGGATGTGGACTTTGCTTATGCGGCGCACGGAAACAGGCTGCGGGTGAATGTGTTTAAGCAAAAAGGCAGCTATGCGGCGGCGCTTCGCGTGCTTGCCCAAAGGATTCCGACCATTGACGGGCTCAGGCTGCCGCCGGTGCTGAAGGAGTTTGCGATGCTGCAGCGCGGGCTGGTGCTGGTGACAGGGCCGACCGGAAGCGGAAAATCGACCACGCTTGCGGCAATGATCGATTATATCAACGAAAACAGGAATTGCCATGTGATCACGGTGGAAGATCCGATTGAATATGTACACGCCCACAAAAAAAGCATTATCAACCAGCGGGAGGTATCGGAAGATACAAGAGGGTTTGCGCCCGCTCTGCGCGCGGCTTTGCGGGAGGATCCGGATATCATTCTGGTTGGCGAGATGCGTGATCTTGACACGATTTCGGCGGCGATTACGGCGGCCGAAACAGGACACCTTGTGCTCTCCACGCTGCATACAAAAGGCGCGGCCAATACCATTAACAGGATGATCGATGTTTTTCCGGCGAATCAGCAGCAGCAGATCCGCACCCAGCTCGCGGAAAGCCTGCACGCGGTCATCACGCAGCAGTTGCTGCCCATGGCGTCCGGCGACGGCAGGGTTGCCGCGCTGGAAATTATGGCGCGCACGGACGCAATCATGAACCTGATCCGCGAGGGAAAAATATTCCAGATCGATAACGCCATTCAAACAGGCAGACAGCACGGAATGCAAACGATGGATATGGCACTGGGAGAGCTTGTGCGCCTGCGCACCGTCACGCCGGAGGAAGCGCGCAGCAAATGTGTGGATCCGCAGGAGGTTAATCGCTATATTTAATGGCACACTGGTTTACAATGGATAGGGCAAAGGGTATAATGTTACCAGAGAGGCCAAATATATCATCGCTATTACGGCAACGGTAATTGGAGGGAAAGGATGTTTTATCAGGCATTATTAAAAAAAGAAGAAAATAAAAAGAACAATAAAAAGGGTTTTACGCTGATTGAGTTGATTATTGTAATCGCGATC
>CAZQDA010000068.1:0-16022 GCA_964592155.1 uncultured Christensenella sp. | reverse complement strand
AGCTGGAGCATTGCCGAATTCATTTCTTCTTGCGTTGCGCCCGCAATTACAAATTTTTTATTGAGTTGCTCAGCAAAGGCTACCATCTCTTGTGTACTGGAGAAAGCATCTTTTGCATTCATCCCTACCCTTGTGACAATCGCGGCCGTCGAAGCATATCCTGCACGTGATCGTTGGGCAGAATCAAATATCATCTGCTGAAGTTGATCTTGTGTCTGTAACCCATCATTGATCATATCTAAACGCGCACTGATTGTCGCCATCTGATCTGAGAGCTTTATGATTTGCCCTGCTGAAAATGCAACCCCTGCAGCAGTAGCAATTCCCATCAGTTTTGATGCTAAACCATCAAAAACGCTACTTCCACTCCTGGCTTGTGAATTGAATCTTGCCTGCGAAGCACTGGCCTGATTAATGCTGCGTTCAATTTCGCTGACTTGAGCATCCACATTCGCAAGCTCCGCCCGTGCTTCCTGCAAGCTAGTAATATCTACCATATTTCCAGAAACAGCTTGCATCCGTTCGAATCGATCAATTACATTCTCTGTGGCCGCAGCCATTGATCGCATGACCGAGGATACCCCGTCGTATAGTTGGATAGAAGATTTAATTGTGGCCATGCTAGCACCTCTTTTCTCAAATTTTCGTAAACAAAAACGCTTGCCGCTCAGCAAGCGTTTCCGCATCTCATAATTTTTTACATATATTTTTGTTTACAAATGGTAAATATTCCCACTCGCTTTAACCAATGGTTTTATCCGCTTCACCAATTTATAGCTTGTAAACGCATTTGGAACCACATCTGATAAAACAATATATGCCAACCCTACGGATTGCATATCTTCATAACCAAGAATAACACCTCTTAATATCTGCGTTTCTATCCGCTTCTTTGGAGCAGATCCAATCACGGCTCCTGCTAAACCAAATAGCGCACCGCCTACCAAACCACCGCCTAAACTACCTTTGCTATACACCTGTTTATTGACATCTTGGCTCAACTCTATACTTCTGGTTTTACCGATATCAAGACAATACTGCGATCCAGCTACATTGAAAACAATCCTTTTCCTATCGAACCCAACATCACAAGGGCTTCCTTCTGGAACAGGCAACCCACCAACTACTTTTAATCCTTTATATATTTTCTGCCGAGGCGGTCTTTCCTGTTTGTGTGGCTTTGGTTCTTTTGGTTGCGTGGGTCTTTCCACTTGGGGAGCTGGCACAAATGATTGTTTTGTGTTTGATTGCTTTTGCGGTTTTTCAGGCCGCACTGTCTTCGGAAGCTTTTGCGCTTTATAAAACAAAAAACCTCCCACCCCTTCAATAATCAAGCCTGGAATCAATATAAATGCCGTTACAGCTCCAATTGTTCCTGCACTTGTCGTACTTATCACAGCGAGAATGAACCCTAATAGTAATAATGCGGCAAATGCCCATAAAATAATGGCTATAATCAAAAAGCTATTTCTTTTCATAAAATCGCCACCCCTATAATGATATTTACTAATATTATACATCACAGGGGCAGCGTTTCCTATCTTTTTCTCTTTGCTTTTGCTCGACGTTCCTCTTTTTTTTCATCTTCAATTCTAATCTGAATTGAGGCTATCACAAATGCTTTTTCCGCATCACTGAGATTGATATACTGATTAGGAAGAATATGAAGTTTGTGGAGGCAATAGAATGCTATTGCCGCGTCACTATCGCCTCCATTAATTAGTTTTTTGCTTCTTCCACCTGATCTTCAAGAGATATATTAAATCCGTTAATCTCTTGAACTCTATTCAAATAGTCCGAATATTCTCCAGATTTCAGCATTCGCTTCAGCAGGATGTCAGCTCCCATTACTTGATAGCTGTCCTGTAGTTCTTTATCATTCAGGTTCGGAAAAACAGTACATTCCGCCGCTAATTTTCCCATATATTCAGTCACGTCTGTTTCTGGCATTGCCATCCCTTTACGTCCTTGCACGGGTACTCTGCGCGTGCAAGCTTTACGAATCGCTTCATCCTCTTCCGTTGTTAACGCACGGATTTCCCACTCAATCGGCTTGCCTTCATCGTCTAAGAATCGTTTCGAGACAACAAATTTAACATTTTCTTCCTGTATCGCATTTTGTTTCAAAAAAGCCTTTAAATCACTCATAATTAAATCTCCTCATATATTTGTTTAAATAAATTTGCAGGGGCGGCACCCCGCCCCCACATGCCTTCCTGTTACTGCATCCCCTGCAGCATTTTAAACGTCTCCGGAATCTCAAAATCCTCAAAGGTAAAGTCCATATCCTCATCAAGATACTCCGCATCCGCGTCGAACTTTGCAAGGATCAGGCTGTCAAAGTTGCAGTCTTTCAGGATAACCGTCTGTCTTCCAACCGATGAGGTCGGATCTTCATTCGTACATTGGATGTCAAAATAAACGTCCTCTCCCGTCTCCTTATACTGCTGGATCAGCTTCCTGAAAATAGACTGGTTAAAATGCATCGTACCGCTGCCGCTGCCTTTCCATCCTGTCGTCTTGTTCCCTTTCCCTGTTTTTCCAAGGATCGGAATTTCGGATTTGTTCTTTTCCACGGTTGCCTCAAGGTTGATCATCTGCATAAAATTGTAGCGATTTCCTTGAATGGTAACAAAGCATTCCGCCAATGATGCGCTTACGGCGTCTCTTGCCTGCATCGTCTGATTATTTTGCATTTTGTTTCTCCTCCTCTTATTCCGAAACGACCACACTCATATAGAGCTGGGCCATAGCATTCGCAACGGATATCTTTTCATTGATCACAACGGACTTTTTGTCATTGCCCGGCAGCACCTTGATATCATCCGTATTGAAATCTTCAATTGCGCCGCCCGCTTCAAGCTCCTTGTGCCGCTTAACGATATCGTTCCACAGACTGATCCTGCCGCTCGCGTTATTCGGAATCGCGCCAAGGTAATAGTTGTTAAATAATGCGGCTGTCGTGTTGGCAATATCGTCGATCACTCGAATCACCTGGTTCTGTGCGAAATCAGATGTCTTATCCTCCGCAAAGGACGTAAACGAATTGATATCCGAAAGTACGCGCACGTCGTTCCCTACATTGTGCAGCATCAGCTTGCCCGCCGCAATTCCTGCCGAGAGCTGCGCCTGCGTATAATCTACCTCCACTGTAAACTCGCCGTCATAAACTTTGTTTGTGATCGTTTTACTGATATCGCATGCAGCTTCTGCCCCAAGAATCCAATATACAAGCGATGCCTCCGACGCACCCGCATCCGTAACCTTGTTATCGAGATTGATCACGCCTTCATAATCAGCAGCACCGCATTGATACAGAACTGTCTGGAACTTTTTTCCGATCTCGTCACGCATGCGCTGCGTGAAGGCTGCAAATAGGCTGCGTACATCGTCCGACGTCGTTACAACTCCAAGAACATGAAACGTAAATGCCTCGATCTTGTCAAGAAACGCCTGGTAGTCAGCGACTGTTAAGTCCGCTTTATTCACGCCGCCGGCAAGATTGGCTCCCGCCACTTCCGTGATCGTCGCGTCCGTCTTAAATGTAACAAAATCATTCGGAAGAAGCTCCGCCATTGTCGTTACGCGCTGCAAATCGATCTTCTTTGTGTCGACATAAGTGGATACGTCATATTTTGTATCGTCGTCCACATTTTTCTGGATTACGATCCGGATATTATTTCCACGCACACCGGGATACTTCGCCGTCGCATATTCGCAAAATGCTGGCGTTCCTCCTTCCGGCCTGTAAAAATATGCAGTTTTTGCGTTTTTGAACAAATCCCGCAGGCCTTTCATCTTTTCATGTCCATAGTCATAGCCGAAAATTTTAAAACAATCGTTCTGAAACTCCTCCGCTTCTACTTTGAACACCTCTCCACTCGCTCCCCAATCAATTATGAGCGGCATTGCCACCACTCCCCTGTCCGCAATCGAATCCGCAGCCACAGACGGGCTTGCGAAATTAATATATGCACCAGGCAGCACCTTGTTTTGCGTTACAAATTTTCCTCCTCCTAGAGCCATATCACTTTACCTTTCCTTTCATAAATTTTTCAATCATCCCGTCCGCTTCTATGAGCGTATAGGATTTCCCATCGCGTAGCACCACACGCAGCGCATCTGTTTTTCCGGCATATCGTTTTGCAGCGATCAGCTGCTCTTTTGTATACCGTGCTTTCGCAGCCTGCTCCTGCTCTACCTTCTTTTTTGATTCCACCATCATCATCCTTTCATCGTTATTTTTAGGTTTTCCATCTTCTCTGAATTATCATTCACAGCAGTGTAAACAAAAGTATTGTAGCCTACAAAAAACTGCAGCACCCCATCCACAATCTCCCCGCTGATCCCAGTTCCGTGCATCAAACTTCCATCATGGAGCGTGATCCATTCCATTGCATCCGTCAACTGATCCAGCGTTTCATAAAGATCGGCTGCGCTATGTGCGGAAACATAGGAAATGTTGAATGGATAAGCACGATGCTTCCGTATGCCGATCATCGGCTTTTGTACTGGTCGCAGGATATTTACAAAAAAACATCGTTCACCCATCTCCTGCTCTGGCGGTTGTACGAAAATATCATATTCATCGCCAAAAACAGCATTCAGCTTTGCTGTGATCCCTGCCACAATTTCATTTAACATTGAATATCTCCTTCAATTTCCTATTGAGCTTACGCTCAATAATCGCCCTTGACTGCACCTGCAATTCCGCCTCGGATATCGTCAGCATGAAACGCCCCGGCACCCAGCTTGCCTTTAGACGCTTACCAATTGCCGGAACATACCGCCCCGGCATCTGCCGATGTCCATATTCCACGTGTGATGCGTAGTCCACTGTGTTGATAACCTCAACCTCGTACACATCGCCGCGCTTTTTGACCGAACCGACCGACCATCCGCGCCGCAGCGTTCCTCCCGTTGCGCCCGATCCTTCCGGGTAAACACCGACCGGCGTCCTTTTCTTGACCAGTGCAAGAAGATACATCGCAAGATCCTGCGCGAGCTCCTCCATCATCCTGAAATAGTTCGCTTCCCGCTTCATCTTTTGACATAAAGCTTTTATCTGGCTGTAGTCGCAGCGCACCTTAACGGACATCACGCCCACCCGTCAAAAAGCTCAAGCATGATCTCCTGATGCGACGAATAAATAGCAGGCTCACCGCTGCGCTGATACGCGGTCTCGATCCCATTCTGCGTTACAATCACCTTTGATCCGGGCAGGATCGTAACGTCTGGAGAAATAATGAGTTTTACTGAAAGCTTTTTACTCGGCATCCCGCTCGCGCGATCCACCGCAACGATCCTTTCAAACGATAACCGGCATGGCTGATCACGGAGCGTTTCTTCCTCGCGGAATTCTGTTTGCTTCGTCTGCCCATTGCGAATCTTACGATATTCGATCACAGTACATTTGCCGTGATACAGACGTTCTACCGCTTTTTTGACCGCATCCATCTTATCCTCCGTTCCGCGCAAACCTCCTGAACTGCTTCAATTGAGATTTATATCGCTCCCATGCTTCCATACCGCCCTGAATGCTCGCAAATGTTATGTTGACATCGCCTTCGCCGATCGATTGCACGACCTCGGCCTGCGCGCCGCTGCCGGACTTGAAAACATCCGACAGTATCTGCACGCCCACCATCTCCAGCTCCTTTGGCAGCTCCGCTCGGTTGGTATAATTGAGCATCTCTTGCCTGCAGAGCTCCCACATCAAAACGGCGGAGGGCGGGATCTCTTTCCCCGCCAAACTTGCCGCTGTCGCAATGATTTCTTCCGTGCTCATGCCTTATGCCTTTGCCGTTACGGTCACGCTGCCGACCTTCCGTGCTTCTTTCAGGCCGCTTACCTCCGCGAGTGTCAGCACCTTTCCGGTCACCTCCGTAATATCATCGGTGCCGTTCCATTGTGTCCAGCCTTTGGTCAGCTTGTGGCCATACGCTGGCGTAGCGGCTTTGTCTCCGACCTTATACACATAATTGTTGCCCTCTCCGAGCGTCGGCGTCACACTCAGCGCTGTATTCCCCGCCTCTGTTCCCGCCGCAGACGTTACGGTCAATGTGCCAAGCTTGGTAGCGTTTGGCGCAACCACACAAAACGCCTCCGGCTTCACGCACAGATAACCCATGCGCATTGTTGCTTTCAACGCGATCATGTCGTTTTCCGCGAGAGACAAAGGTTTTCCGTCCGGCATGATCACGTTCTGCAGCGTCGCTTCCGTCAGGATCTGATATTCAATGTCCGCGCGCATCCCGACGAGCGAATATCTTGCGAACATACCACCGATCATGCTGGCCTTATCCACGTCCCATGCTTGATTGCCGCAGAAGTCGATCGGAACGTTGTAAAACTCACTCCCGTTGATCCCCTCTACAAACAGCTTATTCCCGTTTGCGTCGCGCAGACTGCGGATTGTCTTCTTCACACCGCGCGAGGCAGCCCAGCCGTCCACATCATAGCCACGCTCCTCCACCGTGCCCATCGCTTCGGAAACCGCGATATCGAACTTTTCGTTCGCAGCCTGTGTGTATACATTTCCCACACTCGCAGCCTCACCATAAATGTGCTTTACAAAAGGCCCAGTTCCAAAAAAACCGGCTGCGTCAATCGATTGATAGAATGCTTCCCCCACATACGGTTTCAGTTCCTCCAGCACTTCGATGAACGGATCTTCCATCTTTTCCTTAGTCACGGGGATGATGACCGCCAGCTTCTTTGCTTCCAGCTCCGGATAGATCCATGTCGCCGTGCTCGTCTCGATACGCTCGCCCTCTCCGACCCAATATGCGCCCGGCCCATCCGTCAGTACCGGGATCTTTTTTTTGTCCGTTTTCATCTCCTGTACGGTCGAGAGTCGTAGCAGCGCAGAACCCTGCGTCACTATTTTTATGATCTCCTCCGCCATTTCCTCTGGAATCATACCAATGAGATTGTCCTTCAAATATCCTGTATCCGGCATAATATTACCTCTCTTTCTTTATTTACGTTTCGCCTGATTTTCGCGGATCGCAGCCATAAACCCACCGGATCCGCTCCCGCTGTCCGTTGCTGCCTTTGGCGTATAACCCGGAATCTTTTCTTTTACTTCCTTTGCGACGGCTGCCGCAAACATCGCGCTAAAGCCCTCGACATTTGCCTTGGTCGCGTCCTCATCCTTGCCCAATACAAACTCTACCGCTTCGATCGGCAATTTCTTTTCCGAGAGCAGCGATGTCGCAGTTTGCTTCAAGAGGATCGCGTCCTTTTCCTCCTGCAGCTTGTCCGCACGTTGTTTTTCCGCCTGCAGCAACGCCTGTGCTTTCTGGTCGTCCGGCAGCGCCTCCATCTTTTTGGCTTCAGCCGCTTTTTTCTGCTTCTGATCCCACGCGGCCTTGCCGTCATTGACCGCCTTTTGTACACGCTCGTCAAACGCCTGCTTATATGCCTCGTTTTTCAGTACATCGTCAAAACTCTGCTCCTGCTGCGGATCCGGCGACGCAGGATCTCCATCGCCCCCGGCTCCACCACCATCCGCCGCTAAAAACGGCGTCATCCATCTTTTTTCCATTTTCTTGTGTTCCTTTCCGCCGTTTGTACGGCTTTTGATCAATAAAAAAGCCCGTTTAAAGGCCTTTACACGGATTTTAAAAATTCTTGGAGTCGTACGCGCGCCGCAGCTGCATAGTATTCCGAATCCTCGATGCCCACCGCCTCATATCCTTCCATCAGCGCGGCCAGTATCGTCGTACCCGATCCGGCGAACGGATCGAGTATCCTGCCAAACGGCTCCACGATCCTCACCACCTCCCGCATCAGCTCCAGCGGCTTCTGCGTCAAATGGATGCGATTCTGTGTATTCCGATATCGGAATACACCGGGCAGACAGGATACAGGGCGAGCAAGCGGCATATCTCCGTTGGAGCCCCAGACGATATATTCCGTCTGCTGTCGGAATCGTCCCTTTTGCGGGCGCGAGTTTTCCTTATCCCACACAGCAACGCCGCGCCATACCCATCCGGCCCATTGCAGCGCGTCCGTCGCGGCAGGAAGCTGCCGCCAATCGATAAACATGCACAGCGGCGCGCCCTGCTTGCAAACCTTACGCGCATCCGCAAGCCACTCCGCAGCCCACCGTGTCCATGAACGTTGATCCTTCGCGTCTCCGTCGAATGCCGGTGGCGCGTTTTTTGACGAGGAATACTTTTCCTGCGTCGACTTGCTTTTTTCCGTTTTTGTCGATCCTCCCGATGCGTACGGCGGATCGGTAACGATTCCATCAAAACTCCCCGGTTTGAATGACCTAATCATCTGCAGCACATCTCCCTGCAGGATCTCATAACCTGATTGTGTTTGTGTCAAATTGTTCTACTCCTTTTTTTCTATTTATTTCATACACGGCAGGGGGAGTGCTGTATATAATTCAAAAATTGGTAAAACAAAAAAAGCCTTTCGGCTTTTTCGGTTCTTTATGGTTCTTTATTTGAGCGTCATGTTCAGCATTTCACGGTAATACGCATAACGCTCCTCTTCGCTTTCCTCGTAGTCAAGTGCTAGGTACCAGTCAAAAACCTGCTCCATGTGCGCGCTGATCTCTGCCCCTGAATATGTTTTCTCTACCGCCTCGATATGCTTCAATTCCTCCGGCGTGAACCGCTTGCGCAGGTTTTTATCCGCAATGCCAATCTGCTGCATGATTTCATTCCCTTTTCGCATGATCTCACGGATTTTTTCTTTTGTATTCCCATCCATAGCTTTCCGCAATCTCCTTCATTACCCGGTGACTTAATTCGTTGCGTGTCATGCCCGGTTCATATAATATCTCCCGCAGCTGCTCCACCTGATAGGTAAGTCCTTCTTTTATCTTTATATCGCTTTCATTAAGCCGCACGCCTTTGCCGATGCTCAGGGAATATGAAGCACCATTATTCCCCTGCACTGCCATTGTCCGCCGCTCTTTTTTCAGATTCAGGGAAACCATATCCGCCACGGAGAAACTGCTCCCGGACGGGTGATTGTGTACCACGATCACCGAGCCCTCCGGATATTTCCCCGTGTCAAGTTGAACACTGTTTTTCATGCCTGTGCCAGCTTTTAATCGCTTTCCCGTCTTCCAGTCAATGGCCACCGCTTTTTCTCTGCCATACTTCAGCCCATAATCCAGAACATCGTTGTGTACCTTAATCATAGCATCCTTCGCTTTGGGCTTCAAGTCAGGATATAGCGTGTCCGCAGCTTCCTGTGAAAAGGCTGCGCCGCGCGCAGAAGTTCTTCGCCCCAAGTCCTTCATGTCCTCGAAAACTCTTGTCCTGTACCACTCTTTATACGTCGTGTCCTTAACAGAAACTGTTTTGCCCGTCACCGGATCACGCGCCGCGCGCTCCTGTACCAGCAGATCCATATCCTCCATCTCCGGGATTGTCGTCGACCTGCAGTTCGGATGCAATGGCGGGAAATTGATCCCCGTCTTTGCTTTCTTCCTCGGGAACACCTTTCCGTCCATCATCCGGCATGTTTCAGATGTTTTCAGGTCGAGCGTTGCCAAAAAGCGGTATCGCTCAACGCCAAATTCATCGTATGCCATCTGCTGAGCTTGTTCGGCTATCTGCGCCGTTTCCGTGCGCATAAGTCGCTCCGCGTTCTTTCGGGCGCTGTTGGTCAGCTTGGAGAGCTCCGCCGCCATCTTGTGCGTGTCTTCCCCGGTTAGCATTCCGCGCCCGATCACGTCCTGCAGCTTTTGGTCAAAATTGCTGATGTGTCCCCACAGCCGGTCGCTCCAATTCTTTCCGCTCCAGTTGGAGGAAAGAAGGACGTCCATCCTGCGCGCGTCAAGCGTCGCCCACTGAAGCTCCACCCCGGCAAGCTGCTCGAATCCAAATATCTTTCGAAAATATGCCGTGCAAGCTGAGTCAGTCAATGCCTGGCGCATCGCTTTTGCGGAATCTCCGTAAAGCTGTGCGCTGTAATATTTCACCTGTACAAGCATCGCATCCAGTCGTGTCACACGATTGGATCGATACAGTGTATCCATCAGCTTATTTGCGAACCGGGCGCTCTTAGGATCACCCTGCATAGCGATCAACTGCGCATATTGCTGCCGCAGCTTGGAAAGCTCGGTGATACTTATGATCCGCCTGGCTTCCGTCATATCCCCGGAAATACTCTTCAAAATGCGCTCTATTTCCGTCTTAAGCTGCTTTTGCGCCCCACGGAATATCCTGCGCATAGAACGTATCTGCCTGTTTGCCTCCTCGATCGTGGCGATCTTGTCCTCGATCGCGCGGATCTTCCAGTATTCCTCAGTGGTCATTTTGCTTCACCGTCCGGCAGCTCCTCCAACGGGCTTACGCCCTCAAACACGTTTTTGTAATCCTCGCCCGTGTCGTCGAGCTCCGCCGTCATACGTTCCTTCTCATCCGCAGGCGTTACGCCCGTCACCGGCTCCAGAATTTCATGGATCGTCTTTTCCGACACCAGCCCGTTCATGCTGACCGCATTTTCAATGATATTTGCTTTATCCTGCGGCAGATTCTTGGAGAATTTCACGGCTGCGATCTTGGAGACATCGCCAATCCCTGCGCTTTCTACAAGGTTGAGCGCCTCTGCCACCAGCCGCATGCGCGCAAACAACGCCTTATCCATGTTGGCCTTTTTCTTGCTCCAAAGCTGGTTGAGCCCATAAAGCTTGTGCTCAAGGGAAACGCCGCTGGCGGCCTGAGAAAAGCTTTCATCCGACAGATCAGGCACGCCCGTGCTTTGCATAATATCCTGACGAAGCGCCTTGCGTTGATTCCCGATCACGCCGTCGCTCAAATTTTTGGTGACATATTTTGCGTCGCCTTCCGGGATCCCCAGCACGCGGTTCTTACGAATCACCTGCATATCTTCGTCATCCGGCTGCTCGTATCCGAGTAACACTAAATATGCGTTTGCCGTGTTCTCCAGATCGTCGGACACATTGGATTGCAACAGGTTGTAGGCGTTGATCAGCGTCTTCGCCGTCTCAAAATCTCCCTGTAAAAAACGATTGTTCGGATACAGCGTCAAATTCGGCGCGGAAAACTTTGTCGGGATCTCTTCTCCAAATACCAGCTTGCCTCCTTTTATCTCAAATGCTTTGGTCACTTCTGCAAAGTATGCCTCACCGACGGTCTTGTCGCTGCCGTTTGTATTTTTTACGACCCAATATCTCACCCCTGCAAGCGAGCGGTGCTTCACGCTGCCGTCGCAGATCAGGAATGCAGTCAGCGGATCCACGCTGACGACACACACCTTTTTTTCCTCGTTTACATAAGTCAGATCGTAGCCAAAACCGCAGATCGACATATTTTCCGCGATCTCATAATTGATCTCTGTCTCGTCGTTTGCGTCGTATACCTCTTGTATTTTTTCAAACGCATCATCATCCGTTTTGCTATACGTCGGCGGGATGCCCACAAAGTATCCGGTTGCCATATCCGTCACATATTTTGCGAAATTTGTATTGAGCTGATTATTTGCGAGACCATCCTTTGCCAAATCCTTGCGCGGCAGCTTCTTTCCGAGGTAATAGTCGAAATTTTCCTGCAGAGCGCGCCGGTCAGTCCTATGCTTTTGAATGAATCGGTAAATTACCGCCTCGGTTATTTCACCGGAATAAAAATATCTCATAATCCCAATCCCTTTATCGCCCTTATTTTCCTTCGTTTTTTATTCAGCAGTGTGACCGCGCCCTCCAGCGCGTCCGGCCCGTCGTCGTGATCCGCCATCGGAAAATATTTGAGCTGCTCCAGCAGCGTCTTCTGATTTTTCCGAAACCGGATATACTTATTTTTCACATACGGCTGCAGCGTCTGGATACGCAGTACCTTGTCGCTGGTCTGGTTCACCTCCACAATCGGCAAATACACCCTGCGCCGAGCACTCTCCTTTGCAAGCTGCTCCTTTAAAAACCACTGGAACTGGTTTGTTTCCGCACCGAACGCATCATATTTACGCCCAAATTCTGTCTGCAGCCAGATCGCTTTCTGGATACAGTCCTCAATGATTGCATCCGGATGCCGCCGCATCACGTCCGCATCCAGCGTATAAATGTATCCTGTCGCATGATCTTGGATCAAGGTGATAATTCCGGATGTGTCGCTCTTTTTGCTCTTGCCGAGCGACGGATCCACAAACCCGACGAGCTTGTTCCGTTTATCCCTTACGTCGATCTCTAGCATATCAAAATACTCGAACCATTCCTCATTGAACAGGCAGTCCTCCGGATTAATCGGTTCATTCTGCTCTTCCGAGTTAAAGGAAGCGTCGCCCTCTGTCAGCCGCATTTCCATCAGGTCGTAGTAAGAGAGCTTTTCTTCCCACAGCACCTGCGTCCCGGCAAGCATCTCTGTTTTATGATCCTCAAAGAAATCCCGCGCCGTTTCCTGATGCGCCGGATCGGAAAGGTCGTTGTACAGCTCCGCCCACTGATCCCATAGCTTTGACGAAGAAAAGGACATTACCGCCTTGTATTTCCGGCTCTCATACCCCGGATTCTTCAGAACCTTGGAAAGCAGCGAATCGTAATGCAGAATCGTTCCAATATACACGATATCCGTATAACTGTCACCGCACTTGCTGACCGCTTTCCAAAACCAGCTTTCCAGCTTCGCGCGCTGCTCCGGCGTGCGCACGTTTTCATCATTTTCTATGTCGTCGAGCACAATAAGATCAGGCCGCCAGTGTTTGTGCTTCAGACCACGTACCTTTTGCCCCGCGCCCTTGGCCTGTACCTTAATCCCTGTTTTGGTGACAATCACATCGTCACGCCACACCCGTCCGGACAGATCGCCGAAATCCTCGCGGATCGCATCATTGTCTTCGAGTTCTTCCTTGATGGCCGCCAGAAATCCGTTTGCCTGATCCGCCACGTCAGACATGATCAGAATATAGTGTTTATATGCATACAAAACCGCATGCAGAGTATCTTTGAATGTCAGATTTGTACTTTTCGCGTGGCCACGCGGCGCGGCAACGGCCTGCCGTGTGCCCTGCTTTGCTGGAAGCAGCTTGATCGCTTCCTTGGTAAGCTCCGCGCATTTCCACACCTTATGCCACAAGCTGTCAAGATCAGCATGGAATACAGGGGACGCTTTGGAAAAATAATGCGGGAGATACGCGCGCCCGAAAAAAGCAAGGTCGACCATGCCCAGCCTGCGCCGGATCCCATCCTTGCCCGTTCGTTTCCCCCCTGCGAGAAACTCCGCGCGCAAGGCGCGCCTCTGTGGCGTATCATCCGCATACAAATACTCTTCCAAAAGAGCATCGAGATTCGTTTCCTGATCGGAGTCCACCTCGCCGAATGTCTCGGCAAGCGAAATTGCACTTTTGAGTTCTTCAATGCTGTTCTTTTTTACTTGTTTTCTCATTGTGCGCTCCTTTTTTCTTTTGGGCGCGTAAAAGCCCTTCTAAGCGTTTTTCATGCTCAAAAGGGTTACGCTGCCAAAAATATTTTTAAATCGAAATTAAAAGCCTTTTAAAATAGTTTTACGGCGTTTTGGGTTTCAACTTTTCCGTCGTTTTGCTCCTGCCATATTTTTTCGCAGGATTGCGCCTCCCTCATTTGCATCAATGGGGAGCCCTTCAATTGACATGTTCCTCTGCTGCCTGCCTCCGGGATTACTCAACCGGAAACGGCAACAGATTCATAAAGGAGACTTATTGCAAAAAGGTTGCCGAGACCGTCACTGTCGTTTTCCTATTCATGAGGCGAATTGCGAAAACTGCCCGGCGTTGCCTTTTGTGCACTGCGATCAGGTCTTCCGTCTGGAAGAACCCTTTTACAACCCTTCCTTCCGCGTCGATTATGTGAGGTTCCAGCACATTATCGTTCATGCTGCGCACATTTTCTGCCTCGCCTGCCGGAAGCGGATCACGGTGATTCAACACACGGATCACACCCAGCGTATCCTTCACCCTGTAATATTCATGATCAGTCAACTCTTGATCCAGAAACAGATAGCCTGGCATCAATACTCTTGGCACCTTCGTCCAGATACCCTGCAGCCTTAACAACTCATTTTCCATCGGCAGGATCGGTGAAAACTCTATCAACCGTTCGCGCACTTCTGTTTCCTTACCTGTCAATATATGTAAAACGATCATGCCTGCGCCGCTTTCTTCTCATTCAGGAACTTCACTACATCATCATAAAGCTCAGGGCGTTCCTTTTTCATGGCGTCAAATACCAGCGCCTTTACCTCATCGATTGCCGCCTCCTGCGCCGTCGCATTCTGTACGTCAATCCGCTGCTTGTATGCCGCTGCGCGCACCAGGGCGTTTGACTCCCGCAGGATCTTATCCGGAGAGATCGCGCGCCATGCATCTTCTTCCGTATTGGCCAGCGCATCAAAAACCCGCTGAGCCGAAAGCCGGGTGATCGCTTCCGTTACATCCAAATCAGGATACCGCTGCATTTCATCCATCATGCGCCGGAAATTCTCTTGCGCCACATTCAACATCGCCACGTTCGCGTGATAGTCCTGCGCATACCTGCAAAGCGACGCCTGTGAAATACTCTGTCCGTTGTTCTTCAGATAATCTATGATCTCGGCGTATGTGGCACCCGCCAGCAGCATCTGCTCAACCGTCTCCCGGATCGGCGTGGGCAGCTTATCTACCTTGCTGTGCTTTCGGTTCTGTTTACGCATGCTCACACCTCAACCAGCTTATCTACAATATCCCCAGCTAAAAGCCGAATCCCTCGGGCAGAAACCTTGGCCTCGAGATCCCTGTAGTCCGTACCCGCAAGCGATGCTTCATTTTTTCCTGCCCGCGTGCGCAAATGGATGTATTGCTCTTCGGATAAAAAATTGATACAATCAAGAAAAGCATTTACTGCCATTCCTTCACTTGCCACCACTTTTTGCACTGTCTCCAGATCGGCATAATCATAACGAAGCAGATTGATCCTGCGGAGCACCCTGCCGTTGTTGATCACAAACTGTACCTGCTTCAGCTCATTTCCCATCCCGATACCTCTCCATCTTATCTTCCATGCGCTCCAGCGTAGATGCCAGCTCGCTCATCTTTATAAAGAAATCATTTTTGCTGACCGAATTCAGTTGCACCTCATGTATCGTTTCCGTGACCTTGTCGATTTTATTTTCGAGCTTATTAAAGTCCGCTCGCGGGGTATAATCCAGCTTGATGCACTCGACTTCCCTCTGGACAGTCTCTACCTGTCCGCGTTTTGCATACTCCTGTTTTCCACGGTCCACATCACCGCGCACCCTGTCGAGCTCGCTCATCGTCCGTTTCAAAAAGTACGCCACGACCCCGAGCAGGATCGTAAATATTGTGTTGATAATATAATCCAGTGTCATTTCCCACGCTCCACAAAAAAATATAAGGTACAGCCTAAATCGACTATACCTTATATCCTTTGTTGCATCTATTGAAGTGCTTCAATGAAATATTTCAGTGAAGCATTTCCGGAAAACGCTTCACTTGTCAAAAATCGACATCTGACCATCGATCACATAGGTCGCACTGGTCTCTCCCACAATGTTGCGTACGCTCCGCACCGTCAGGTTATATTCCCGTGCAAGCGCCACATGGTTATATCCGTTAAATTTCCGCTTGATTTCCGCATTGCGCAAACACCGCAATAGCTCGTCTTCCTTGCAGATATATATGCTGTCCCCGGATATGAGCTTCACCAGCTTGAGATAGTTCTCAAGACCGATCGCCTCCGCGATGTCCTTTTGTGATTGCGGCAGATCGTCGATCGTCAGCTTGGAAAGCAAATTCTCCACCGCACATCACCCGCTCATCCGCTTCTGCTTCCGCTGCGCGCTGTCACGATAACGCTTCAGCCCTTCAATCAATTTGTTGCCCAGCGTGACAGGGATCCACCGGAAGATATCCCCAAACTGCGGCGCGTCGATCTTCAGGATCGCCTTGATCGCTCCCGCCATCCGCGTCCTGACGCTCACGTCCGCGCGCGGATCGAGCTCGCACAGCTGATACATCAGCGCCCACGCCTTTTTGATCTGCTCCTTGGGCATCATGCCCGGCACGCT
>CAZQDA010000067.1:0-16335 GCA_964592155.1 uncultured Christensenella sp. | reverse complement strand
TGCGAATTAATGATGCAGCAGCCTAGGAGGGATATCTGCCGTAAGGACGGACAGCGCATCCAGATTGGACTGATATTGCCGCATCAGATAACCGAGGTAGGGCGGAGAGAGCTCCTGTGACGAAGCCTGCGCGAATGTATCCGGTCCGTTAACCGGCAAATTACGGATTTTTTGAAGCTGCCGCTTCATTTGCCACGAAAAATGATCCACAGCTTGTTGTTCGGATGGCGTCAGATGTTCTATTTTCAGGAAAAGGATCATTTGCTCGACCTCTGCGGTCATTCGCCACATGACGGAAAGCATCTTTTCATAGGGAGCGGAATCGAGCTCGTTTTTTGGGTTTTTGAGGTATTTGCGCACCTCGTCATAGAGCAAATGAAAAGAGATCAGCGCGTCGCTCACCACTCCGTAGTCAATCACGCGGCGTGCACTGATGCTCAGTATGCTCAGATAAGAGCTCTGGATATGGAACAATTCCCTTATGTTGCTGCGAAACTGTCCTTTTAGGCTGGTGGGGAAAAAGAAACGGTTCACAACAAGCACAAGAAGAACGGCAAGGCCGAGATAAAGGAAGCGATATTCAATTGCGGTTGAGCTGTCCATTGTGAGGGAGGCAAGCGACAGGGCAAAACCAGTTGCGAAAATGGGCTGAACCCATGTGCCGGGCGTACAGCAGTACATGAGAGAAATCATGACCGTTGCAAAAACAAAGTGGCCTGTCACACCGGAAAGAAGCGGCAGAATAAGATAGGCAAGCAGGCAGCCGATTGCCGTACCGATCAATCTTGTCTTCATGCGGTATGCGCTTTCCTCATACATCGGTTGAAGCAGGAGAAACGCGTTCAATGGCAGCCAATAAGCGTGGTCACTACCAGCAAGACGGCATGCCGCGAAGCTGATGACGGAGACGAGCGACAGACGCAGGGCGAACCGTATCTCAAAGGAATCCAGACGCAGGCGTTGGCGTATCCCGCGCAGCGGATGGGCGTGTTTGGGCAGCTTCCATTCCGGCGGAATACCGACGTTTGCCTGCGCGACAGCTTCGAGGGTTATCACAAGCAGTCGGAGGAAGTTGCGCGCAAAAACAGAAAAACGCTCGCTTAATCCATCTGTTTTTTGGGCCAGGCTGTTTGCCTCGGAAATGAGATGTTCATTATCCTGCGTATCCATCCTATCCTGCACTTCATCAAGAAAGAGGGAAAGCGATTTCAGCATTTTTATATCTTCGGCGCAATGTGGCTGATCCGTCTGCGAAAAATCAGAGATAAAGTAGGCACAGCGCTGAAACAGCAAGGCAAACAGATAATGGATTTTGCCTTCGCCCCGCACAACATAAGAAAGGTCGCGGCTGCCATAAGCAAGCCGGTGCAGCGTGGTCTGCAAGAAGAGCATATCTTTCTGGACAGCGGGATTGTATGTTCCGTCCGCAAGAGAGGAAAATTCCTGAGAAATGATGCCAAGCCCTTTGCGCGCGTTGCGATAATCCTGCGTTTTTGGGTGAAAACGGGAATAAAGGAAAAGAGCGGCAATCAGGAACACGGTTGCAAACAGCACCGCGCCAAGCAGCGGGAAAAAACCATCAAAGCCCACGGGGCGCAGTTGGAGGAATACGAAAGCCATTGCGTTTGTGAAGTAGCCTTTCTGGTTGAACTGCGTCGTCTGGAGATAAATCAGCACGAAAGGCACTACGGCATTCAGCAGAATACAGAGAAAAAGATTCAAAGTAGCAAAAAATGCAAGAATGCAAATGGATAATTGCACCAAAAGCAAGAAAGACATGCCACGCAAGGTACAGCTTTTTTGCATGCGGACTTTAAAAGTCGCTGTGATAAACGAGACGATGAGTAGATACTCTGTGCCAAAGAGCAAAATAATCACATAAAAGAGCAATAAAAAGAACACGATGACTGGAATTGCCGCGATGAATTTTTTTTTGAACTCCAAAAGGGAGCTTTTCACTGAAATCGTAATGCAGATCACTTCCAATGCAAAAAATTCTCTATAAATGCAATTATAACATTTTTTTCTTGCAAAGTCTAATGAAGTCAAAAATCATTTTTTAAGATGACTGAGGTGGATGCCGATGTGCCCAACGCCGAGTACCAGAGCCGACAGGATCATGAAAGCCACTTTTCCATAAATTCCAAGCAAAAGAAATGCAGCGACAGGTAATATGGCAAGCGGAACGGGAACGCTGAGAAAGCTTCGGTAAAAATTTTTTTCTGTATGATCGCTTTTAAAATATCTGATCCAGCCGATTTCATAAAGGATCATCAGCAGGAAAGAGATGATGAGCCAGACGCTCCACGCGGAGAACGGAGCCGGATTAAAATTGCTGAAAACAAGCGCGCAAAACGTGCAGCCAATCTGGCCTACACGCTCAAGCACCAGCAATATTTTACTTTCATGGGAGGCGTCATAATCCACCGGCTGATTTTTCGCCCAAATAAGATTGGGGATAAAAAGCATCAGCAGATAAATCAGGCCGATGTAAGAAAATCCGAACTGTCCCAACGAGTAAATCCTCCTGAAAAGAGATCGAATATCATGATACCATATCAAAGGCGCGCCCTGCAACAAAGGTGGGACAAGCTCAGGACAGCCAATATTTGGAACAGTCTTTTGTGCGCTGCAGGAAGCCGTATTCAATCAGATAGCGTCTGAGCGTGACATAATCATCAAAAATTCGCCCCAGAAGCTCATTGACTTCTTTTTCGGAATATTGCCTTGCCTGCTCAAACTGTTCCGCGATCTTGGAAAGGATGACGACTTTCTTTTTCTCCTTGGGGGAAAATTCCTTCAGCCGCAGGGGATCGAGGCTGGAAAATGAAGTTTTCAGTATGTGCTCCCGTTCTTCCTGCGTTACAATATATCGCTCGTCCACCATTTTGGCATTGTCATGAACGGGAACGATGTCCGTAACGGAAGGCGTACTGTTTTCAAACGCGCGCTCATAAATGGCGAGATAGAATTTTGCCTGCTTTGCCTTTTCGCGGAACATAAATTTTTGATGCCGGACTGTGGAAGGAGAAACGCCAAGCTCTGTAGCGATCTCTTTATCCGAAAATCCTGCGGCAAAGAGTTGCATGAGCCTTTTCTGGTTTTCTGTCAGCGTATTGTATTTTGAATCGTTGCCAATCAGCTGATGCAGGCAATCGCCGTGCTCAAGCTCCAGATGCAGCTGGATGGCGCGTTTTGCATCAAAAAAGCGGTTGCCGACGGGATAAATCTCACCGACTTCATAACGTTTCTCGCAAAAAACGCAGGCATAGCTGCGGGGGTCATCACAAACAGTATAACCGCGCTTAATATCTTTCAATGTAAGATTTTCTAACTTCATCACAAAACCTCGAATGTGTTTATTTATATAACAAATGTATTATAAATAAGTTTATGAAAAATGTCAATAAAAATTGTTTTAGTTAAAAGTAAAAAAAAGAACGCGCGCCAAAAGCGCGCATTCTTAACGGCAGTTTTTTGAATAAGGGATCAGAATTCCAGTTTATCTTCGAGGAAGCTGCGAACCTGATCCATTGCGATGCGCTCCTGCTGCATGGTGTCGCGGTCGCGCACGGTGACGCATCCGTCTTCCAATGTATCAAAATCCACTGTGATGCAATAGGGTGTTCCGATTTCGTCTTCGCGGCGGTAACGTTTGCCGATGGAGCCAGCGAGGTCGTAATCGATGTTCATGTGCTTTGCAAGGTCCGCAAAAAGCTTTTCTGAAGGCTCGGCAAGTTTTTTCTGCAACGGCAGCACGGCTGCCTTGAAGGGCGCGAGCGCAGGATGCAGATGCATCACCACGCGCGTATCGCCGTTTTCCAGCGTCTCTTCGTCATACGCCTCGCACAGGAACGCAAGCGCAACCCTGTCCGCACCCAGCGACGGCTCGATGCAGTAGGGAACGTATTTTTCGTTGGTGACCGGATCGAGATATTCCAAGCTCTCGCCGGAATGGTTCATGTGGGCCTTCAGGTCAAAGTCCGTTCTGTCGGCAATGCCCCACAGCTCGCCCCAGCCAAAGGGGAAGCGGTATTCGATATCCGTCGTGGCGTTGGAATAATGCGAAAGTTCTTCGGGCGCGTGGTCGCGCAGTTTGAGATTTTCGTCATTAATACCTAAATTTAGCAGCCATTTGTGGCAGTATTCTTTCCAGTAGTTAAACCATTCAAATTCTTCCTTGGGATCGCAGAAAAATTCCAGCTCCATCTGTTCAAACTCGCGGATGCGGAAAATAAAGTTTCCGGGTGTAATTTCATTGCGGAAAGATTTTCCGATCTGGCCGATACCCATGGGCATTTTGCGGCGAGTGGTGCGCAGTACGTTTTTAAAGTTGACAAAGATGCCCTGCGCCGTTTCCGGACGAAGGTAAATCTGTGCGGCAGTATCTTCGTTTACGCCCTGAAAGGTTTTAAACATCAGGTTAAACTGACGGATGGGTGTGAAATCATTTTTACCGCAGGACGGGCACACGATATGCTCCGCGATAAAGGCTTCCATTTCTTCTTTGGCCATTGCTTCCACACTGCCGATGTCGAGGCTGTTTTCCTCGACATAATCCTCGATGAGCTTATCCGCGCGAAAACGCTCCTTGCAGCTTTTGCAGTCCATGAGCGGATCATTAAAGCCGCCCACATGGCCGGAAGCGACCCATGTTTCAGGATTCATGAGGATGGCCGCGTCAAGGCCGACGTTGTGGGGGCATTCCTGTACAAATTTTTGCCACCATGCGCGCTTGACGTTGTTTTTGAATTCAACGCCCAGCGGACCGTAATCCCACGAGTTTGCAAGCCCGCCGTAGATTTCCGAGCCGGGAAATACATAGCCGCGCCCCTTGGCAAGAGATACGATTTTTTCCATTGTTTTTTCCATTCTTATTACCTCCGTATGTTTAAGGGGCGTAAATACGCCGGATTTTTTCGCATGCTGCCGAAGAAATAAAAAAATCCTTCGCTCCCATGCAAGGGACGAAAGATTCCTTCCGCGGTTCCACCCTAATTGATTTTCCGATTGAAAAATCCGCTTTCACCGTGCGTTTTTTGTGTGCCGGATGCCACGCCGGCAAAACGCTCCTGATAAACTTTTCAATTATCATACCAATTTTCAAACAAGAATTCAACTGTTATTTTAAAGGATGGATTTTTTGCGGGTTGTTTTGGACGAGTATGCCAAACCTGCAAAAAAAACGGTTTATGCAAAATCAAGGATGGGAAATGGAAATGGATTTGGCATAAAATTGACGAAAAAGCACGAGAGAAGCGTTTTAGGAGTTCAACATTGCATTTTGTTGTGATATACTATTAAAATATGAAAAAAATGAATTTTTGGGGAACGGGGAAAAAAGGAGGGACGCAATGCAGCTATTTGGCATTATAACCGTATGTTCGACGGTTGGGATTTTTTTGGTCTGTTCCATCCTGTACTGCGTGATCCAGAGAAAAAGACACTTTTTGTGCCCGCATTGCGGCGCGCGCTTTAAGGTTACCGGCATGCGGAGCTTTTTTGCGTCGCGGCAGGGAGTGGATCGTCTGCTGACGTGTCCGCAGTGCGGTATAAGCTCTTATATGGAAAACATACGGGATGAAGAATATTTGCAGCAGCAGGAAAAGACAAAAGAACGTGAGGAAGAGCAGGAATGATCACGGTTTTATGGATTGGGCTCGGGGGCTTTGCCGGCGCTGTCGCACGCTATGGGATGAATCTATTAACCAAACAGATTTCAGGCACATTTCCGTGGGGAACCATGCTTGTGAACATCATTGGCGCGTTTTTGATCGGTGTATTATTTGAGCTCTCTCTCCAGTCGCGCATGGATGAACGCATGACAAAGACCCTGATGGTGGGGGTGATGGGAGGATTTACGACTTTTTCTACCTTTTCGCTGGAAACGCTGGGGCTTTTTGAAGACGGAAGGATCGGGTTTGCGCTTTTGAACGCGGTGCTTAGTGTTGCGGCGTGTGTGCTTGCGGCATGGCTTGGCAAAACCCTTGCGAGAGGAATCTAAAAATTTTTTGCGGCACAAAAGCTGCCGTGCGCTTAAGTTTCTTACAAAATCGATTAATCAAATACGAAAAACAGCATATGGAAGCGGGTAAAATATTGGTATCTGTAGCTAAAAGCAGCGCCGGACAGGGGCGATTTGCTTTTCATTTCATTTGGACCATTTTTACACAGAAGGAGTTACATCATGAGTCAAAAAATTTGGGGTTATGTCCGCGTATCCACGAGAGACCAGAATGAAGACAGGCAGATGATTGCAATGAGTGAATTTGACGTGCCGGAAAAGCAGATTTATCTGGATAAGATGAGCGGAAAGGATTTTAACCGTCCGGCCTACCGCAAGCTTTTGAAAAGAATGCATGAAGGCGATTTGCTGGTGATCAAAAGCATTGACCGGCTGGGCCGAAACTACGATGAAATTTTGGAGCAGTGGCGCATTATTACCAAGGAGAAAAAAGCGGAGGTAGTGGTGCTTGATATGCCCCTTTTGGATACGCGCAAGGGCAGAGACCTCACGGGAACGCTGATTGCGGACATTGTATTGCAGCTTTTATCCTATGTTGCCCAGACGGAGCGCGAAAACATCCGGCAGCGGCAGGCGGAAGGAATCGCGGCGGCAAAGCAGCGCGGCGTGAAATTCGGAAGACCCAAAAAACCGGTTCCACCGGAATTTTATACGCTCAGGGAGCAATGGTACCGCAGGGAGATATCATCCAGACAGGCGGCAGCCGCCATTGGCGTTGCGCAGGACACCTTTTTGCGCTGGACGCGCGAAAAACAGGGGCCTGTTGCCGCGGAATGCTGACGCTTTAGTTCAGGACGAGCACAGAGATATTCAAAATAGTGGCGATGGACAGCCAAACGAGGTAAGGGATGAGCAAATAAAAGCTCACAGGCTGCCGCCGCACATTTCTCATTAAGATAATCAGGTTTAAGATGAGCGCAAGAAGAACGACGAGTGCAATGGCGGGATTTTGCAGCAGAAAGAAAAACGGCGACCACAGCGCATTCAAAACGATATTGAGCAGATAACCCAGCATCGCGCCTTTGTTTGGCTGGCGGCGGGTTACGGCATAGGCAAAGGAAATAGATAAGAGCACATACAGAATGCTCCAAATGAGGCCAAACGCCCACGGGGGCGGCTGTAATGGGGACAGCGCAAGGCTCTGATACCACGCAGAGGAGGTGTCTGTGGTCAGCGAAGCGATTGCCGCGCCTGCCACTGTAACGACGACTGCAAGCACGCCCTTTAGGATGCGTGATTTTTTTTCATGCTTTCGTTCTTCCATTTGATAAGTCATAACAAACATAAGATACACCCTTTCATCAATCAATTCAGCGCGATAATCGCGGCATTCAGATAGGTGGCAAACAGAATCCAAATCAAGTAGGGCAGAATCATATAAGAAGCCTCGTGGCTGATCTTCCGGACCTTGACAAGCAAAACAAGCGCGTTGAGCGCGGTGGCAATTGCAACAAGAAGACCCGCAAGCGGGCTTTTGAGCAGGAAAAACGCTGGCGACCACATTGCGCCAAGAAAAATATTGAGGATGTAGCCGATGTGGATGCTTTTTGTGATTTTTGGATTTAATATGGAAATCACGAAAGAGCAGCCCATGAGGACATAAAGAGTCGTCCACACGATTCCAAAAACCACATAAGGCGGATGCACGGGGGAGAGCGTGAGCCCCATAAACCAGGAAGAGTCTGTCTGCAGGGACATCAGCGCAAGGCCGGAGCCTTCGCCTGTTGCAAAAATCGCCACGATGACCTGCCATATTTTTTTCTTATCCATCACTTCGCCTGTATAAGGATTGTGAATCATCTGTAAAACCTTCCTTTTCTGCGCCTGCTTGCACAGATTTTAAAAAATCATGTGCGCGCTATAATTCCTTGCAAAACAGCCTTGGTTATTGATATAATGATAAAAGCAGTTGCCGGCGACATTATGATACACCATAAGCCGCACGGATAAACGCTGCAAAAAAAATTTTATACAATGTAGGGTATCCGTAGTGTGCGGAACCTGAGCGGAGGTAACCATGAAAACAAAAACAAGATCGCTTGCCCTGATGGCAATTCTGATTGCTATCATGCTGCTGTTTGGCTTTACGCCGATTGGGTATATCCCATTGCCGTTTGCCAAGATTACGCTGATGTGCCTGCCAGTTATAATTGGAACGCTGGTATTGGGACTTAAGACGGGGTTAGGACTTTCAGCAGTTTTCATCCTGACAAGCATTGTGCAGCTTTTTATGGCGCCGGACGCGGTTTCGCTGATTTTATTTGAGTCAAGCCCGGCGGTTTATATTCTTTGCCTGATTGTGCCGCGTTTGCTGATACCGCTTACGACGCACGGAATATTCAGGCTGCTGAGTCAAAAATGTGACAAGGCTTCCTATTTTGTTGCGGCAGCGGTGGGATCGCTGACAAATACATTACTCTATTTGCTGATGTTGCAATTGTTCTTTGTTCCGGCGCTTGGCGCGGGACTGACGCTCGATGCGGTTGCGGTAACGGCGATGATATGGGGTGTTGTGCTCACAAATGGACTGCCGGAGGCGGCTGTTGCGGTGATTGTTTGTCCGCTGGTCGCGCGTGCTCTGAAAAAAACTGTACCGCCGATTGTGGCGGCAAGGCAAAAGGAGATTGCATCATAACATGATTTTTGTAATGGACGTTGGCAACACGAACATCAAATGCGGGATGTTTCAAGGCAGCGAGCTTATGCATTCGTTCCGCATTACAACAGATATAGACGCAACGTCGGATCAGTTTGGAATACAAATGATTGATTTTTTCAACTATCTGGGTCAGACGCCGGAGGATATTGAAGGACTCATTATTTCGTCTGTGATTCCGTCGATCAACTATACGCTCGACCACATGGTGCGTGAATATTTTAAGCAAAAACCCATGTTTGTGGGTCCCGGAATCAAAACAGGCATTAACATCAAGTATGATAACCCCAAAGAGCTGGGCACGGACCGCATTCTGACGGCTGTGGGCGCATACGAGCTGTTCGGCGGGCCTGTGATTACGGTTGATTTTGGCACGGCGACGAGCTTTGGGGCAATCTCTGAAAATGGGGATTTTCTGGGCGGGGCGATTTGTCCCGGACTCAAAATTACAGCCGAGGCGCTGACAAAAAATACGGCGAATCTTCCGCGCATCGAGCTCAGACGTCCTAAAAAGGTGATTGGGCGAACTACCGTCACCTCGATGCAGTCGGGTATCATCCACGGCTATGTCGGACAGGTGCAATATATTATCGGACGGATGAAAGAAGAAATGGGCGAGGCAAAGGTGGTCGCGACTGGCGGATTTGCCGAGCTCATCGCGCAGGAGACAAACTGTATTGATGAGATCATTCCGACGCTCACGCTGATTGGGCTGAACAGGATTTACAGGAAAAACTGCTAGGGGCAGCCTGCATTTAAATAAGGAGAGAAAACAATGAAAGACGTAAAGGTAGCGATACTCGGCATGGGGACGGTCGGCGGCGGCATCTACCAGCTGATTGAAAAGGAACAGGAGAATATCGGGCATAAGGAAGGCATTCATCTGGAGGTCAAAAAGACGCTCGCTTTAAACTATGCAGTGGATGTGCCGGACGCAAAAAAGGCAAAAGACATCGACGAAATTATAAACGATCCTGAAATCACGATTGTGGCTGAGGTTATGGGAGGGCTTAAGCCTTCCAAGGAGTTTATTACGAGGGCGCTTGAGGCGGGAAAAACGGTTGTGTCTGCAAACAAGGACATGATCTCCCAAAACTGGCCGGATCTTGAGGCCGCGGCAAAAAAAGGAAACGCGGGTTTTTATTTTGAAGCGGCGGTGGGCGGCGGCATTCCGATTCTGCGCGCGCTGAATGACTCTATGCAGGCAAACACCATCGACAAGGTATATGGCATTGTGAACGGCACGACGAATTACATCCTGACGAAGATGGACGATGAGGGCAGGGATTTTGACGATGTTTTAAAAGAAGCGCAGGCGCTTGGGTATGCGGAGGCCAATCCCACGAGCGATGTGGAAGGCTATGACGCGCGTTATAAGCTTTCGATTCTGGCTTCGATGGCGTTTCACGCGCGCGTGCCTGTCGATCAGATTTACTGCGAGGGAATTACGAAGATTACAAAGGTGGATATTGAAATCGGGCGCGAGCTTGGTTATGTGGTAAAGCTTCTTGCGATCGGCAAAAAGGATGAAAACGGCGAGATTGAAGTGCATGTGCATCCCACGATGATTCCCAAAGATCACGCGCTTGCAAGCATCAAAGGATCGTTCAACGCCATCTTTATCAATGGCAGCGCCGTAGGCGAAATGATGTGGTACGGCAAGGGAGCGGGGGATTTTCCGACGGCAAGCGCGCTTGTGTCGGATATGATCTATTCCGTGCAGGCGGGCGGTCCCAGATATGCGACATTTGAAAACACGTATGACGCAAACAAGGTAAAGTTCAACAACAACTGGATTACGGAATACTTTATCCGCACGAGTGTGCTGGATAAGCCGGGCGTGCTCGCAAAGATTGCCGGCATTTTAGGAAAGCATGACGTGAGCATTGAAAGCGTGATTCAAAAAAGCGCGAAAGACGGACAGCAATCGGCTCCGCTGATTCTGGTGACGCACAAGGCGCACGAAAAGGATTTGCAAAAAGCGATTGAGGAAATCAAAGAGCTTGATGCGGTGGTGGATGTGCCAAGCTGCATCAGGGTAGAAAAGTGAGAAAATTGCAATGATTGTGAAAAAGCAGGACGCAAGGATTGTAGAAAAACTGGGCGGCAGCGGCCTTGGAAAGGCGCAGATTTATGACTGGCTGGGAAACGAGCCAATGTGCCCCAACCTTAAAATGCTTTCCACGGTGACGCTGGAGCCCGGCGCAACGGTGGGCGATCATCCCCATAATGGCGAAGCGGAAATTTATTACATTGCGCAAGGCAGCGGGGAATATAACGACAATGGGCAGATTGTTTGCGTGCAGGCGGGAGATGTAACGGTGTGTTATGACGGCCAAGTGCATGGGCTCAATAATACAGGCGGGGAAGAGCTTGTGTTCTATGCTGTGATCGTAAAGGGATAATGGCACAAAACGCAGGAGTTGTCTTTCTCTCTTCCGGAACAGAAGTGCTCCGGTAAACACAAGGAGGAATTGTGATGGATCTTACATGGCTTTGGATTTTGATTGGCGTTGTGGCGGCGATTATCGTGATTATTGTCATTTGGTATATTGCGGCTTACAATAACTTTATCAAAATGAAAAACAGTATTGAGGAAGCGTTTGCAACCATAGACGTTTATCTCAAAAAGAGGTTTGACCTGATACCGAATCTGGTGGAAACGGTGAAGGGATATGCGGAGCACGAAAAAGGGACGCTTGAACAGGTCACTGCGGCGCGCACAAGCGTCGCCAACTCCACGACCACAGAGGAACGGCTGCAAAACGAAAACATTCTGACAGGAACATTGCGCAGTCTGTTTGCGGTGGCGGAAGCTTACCCTGACTTGAAGGCAAACACCAATTTTCTCGATCTACAAAACCAGCTTAATATGGTGGAAACAGATATTGCGAATTCTCGTAAATATTATAACGCAAATGTGCGGATGTTTAACACCAAGCTGGAGACTTTCCCCACGAGGCTCATTGCGAAGAAATTCAACTTCACCAAGCAGCCGATGTACGAGGTGGAGAATGCCACGGAACGCGAGAACGTTAAAGTGCAGTTCTAGTACTGAAAAAAATAAGGCTTACCCTGTCATAATTTCGCAACCGCATTTGCGGTTGCGAAATTTCAATTAGCGCACAATTTGTTTTGAGAGCTGAATATGTGGAAAAAGGGGAGGCTCTGTGAGCGTGAATGAAGTGAGTTTCACAGGAAAAGCGGGGCGACGGCTTGCCTTGCTCCAACACAGGAGAGTGGAATGAAAAAATTTGGATTGATTCTGATAGCGCTGTTTGTTTTACTGGTGCCGTCTTTGGGGCTTGCGTCTGCGGAAACGGATTATCCCGGCGCTGAATATATTATCAAAGACTATCAGCGTGAGATCACGGTTCAGGAAAACAACAGTTATTTAATCAAAGACGTTATGACTGTGGACTGGATCAAACCGGCACACGGCCTTAAGGTGGAGATTCCATTAAAGCCTGAATACAAAAGACGCGTGAATGGGAAGATTTACACGGATACTTATCAGGTGGTCGTTAGCAATGTGAATGCGGAGCAGCCGTTTGACACGGAGCGAAATGGTGAGCTTTATACCATCAAAATGGGCAATCCGGATGAATATGTATCTGGGGTGCATACATACAGCTATGAATATGTTTATGACGTTGGCGACGACCGACAGGCGGATTTTGATGAATTTTATTACAGCCTGGTGACCGCGACCTGGCCTGTGCCAATCGAAAAATTGTCGTTTAAGATTCATATGCCAAAGGAGTTTGACGCTTCCAAGATTGGTTTCACGACGGGCGCAGCCGGAAATGCAGGATATAATCAGGATGCGCTTAAGTTTACGGTTAATGGGAACACCATTACAGGCGAGGTCAATCAAACCATTGCGCCTTATGAGGCGGTGACGATCCGCATTGAACTGCCCAATGGATATTACGTGGGCGCGCGCACCGCGCAGAGCGCGATACTGCCTTGCATTCTGATTGGCGTCGCGATGCTGTTGATCGTGATTTTGCTGTATGCAACGTCTGGAAGAAAGCCAGGTGAGGTGCAGACAGTGGAGTTCCGGCCACCGGAGGGCATGAACCCGGCCGATGTGGGATTTATTATTGATGGCATGGTGGAGGACAAGGATGCGGTTTCGCTGCTGATTTATTGGGCGGATCAGGGAAATCTGGAAATCCATCAAGAAGATAAAAAGAACGTTTCGTTTAAAAAATTGAAAGATTTGCCGGATACAGCAAACGATTATGAGCGGATTTTGTTTGACAAGATGTTTGTGGGCAGGGAAAATGTCAGCATCAAGGATATGCAGTACGAGTTTGCAAGCACCATATCCGCAGTGAAGGAACGCATCAAGGATAAATACGAGGTGGAGGAAAATCGCATATTTACCAAAAAATCGTTAAGCAGACAGCGGTTTGCAGGGGCGTTTGCGTTTTTTCCGATGGTACTGGCGGTTGTGTTCAGCTCTTATATGGATACCTATGAATGGTTTTTGCCATTATTTATAGGTGCGGTTGCATGGGGATTTGGATATGTTTTTACATTTTCCCTGTGTGGAAATGTGAATAAATGGAAGTCTGAAAAGCTTTCTACTAAGATGGGTTCGCTGATTGTTTCCATTCTGCTGATCGCAATTGAACTTGTGGTGATCTGTTTGCTCAGCGTGTGGCTATTTGGTGCATGGATAGCGATTCCTGCCGCTGCATCGGTGGTTATGATCCTACTGGCAACTCAGATGCGTCGCCGCACACAGCGCGGGGCGCAGTGGGCGGGGCGTATACTTGGCCTCAAGCACTTCATTGAGACGGTGGAAGCGGATAAGCTGAAAATGATGGTAAGCGACGATCCCTCCTACTTTTACAGCATTCTGCCTTACGCATATGTGCTGGGCGTGTCGGACAAGTGGGCCAAACAGTTTGAGGCAATAGCGGTGCAGCCGCCAAGTTGGTATTATGGCTATGACGGCTCTTTGTTTACAACCATCTGGTTTGCAAGCATGCTTTCTAATACGATGCATTATACGCAGCAAACGATGGTTACTCCAAAGAGTTCCGGTGGCGGTGGTTTTGGCGGGATCGGCGGAGGCGGCGGCTTTGGCGGCGGTGGATTTTCCGGCGGAGGCGGCGGAGCAGGCGGCGGAAGCTGGTAACAAACGATCAAAGCAAAACAGCCTGCGGTAGTTGCCCGGGCTGTTTTTTTGAGGCAGTGCTATTTCTTTTTGCGCTATCATACAGTATAATGAAAAGAAATCGAAGAGGGGTGGCTATGGCAAAAACGGTGTTGATTACAGGCGCATCGCGGGGAATCGGACGTGCGGCGGCGATTGCCTTTGCAAAAGCGGGATGGTGTGTTGCGGCAAACTATTGTTTCCATGAAAAGGAAGCGATTGCGCTCTGCGAAGAACTGCGCGCGCAAAACGCTTGCGTTGAATTGTTCCGCGCTGACGTGGCGGACAAAGCCCAGGTAGACGCGATGTTTTTAAAGATCAAGGAAGCGTTTGGCAAGATAGACGCGCTTGTGAATAATGCCGGAATCGCCCAGCAAAAGCTTTTCACAGATATTACAGAAGAAGATTGGGAGCGCATGTTTGACGTGAACATCAAAGGGATGTTTTATTGCGCAAAGGCTGTGCTTCCCGGCATGATCAGCAGAAAACGCGGCAAGATCATCAACGTATCCTCCATCTGGGGGATTGCGGGCGCATCCTGCGAGGTTCACTATTCCGCTTCCAAGGCGGCTGTGATCGGCTTTACCAAGGCGCTCGCAAAGGAAGTGGGGCCGAGCGGCATTCAGGTGAATTGTGTGGCGCCGGGCGTGATTGAAACCGATATGAATGCGGGATTGGATGAAGAGGCGCGCAGAGAGCTTTTGGAAGAGACGCCTCTGGGCGTGATCGGGAGTCCGGACGACGCGGCGCAGGCAATTCTTTTTTTTGCGGAAGAGCGCAGCCGGTTTATTACCGGTCAGGTGTTAAGCCCCAATGGCGGAATTGTGATATGAATATGAAAATAGACAGAAATAACGGGAGGTAAAACCATGAGAATTGAGTCGAAATGTTTGCACGAGGGCTGGAAACCGAAAAACGGTGAGGCCCACGCAATGCCCATCTACCAGAGCACCACGTTTAACTATGATTCCACCGAGCATATTGGCGACCTTTTTGACCTCAAGGCGGAGGGATATTTTTATACGCGCCTTGCAAATCCGACAGTGGGGTTTGTGGAAGAAAAGATTGCGGCGCTCGAAGGCGGCGTGGCAGCGATGTGTACGGCTTCGGGGCAGGCTGCGAACATGATGGCCGTTCTCAACATTATGGAGGCGGGAGATCACATGGTTTGCGCATCCGAGCTTTACGGCGGGACGCTCAACCTGTTTGCCGTGACGCTGGAAAAGCTTGGCATCGAGTGCACGTTTGTGGATCAGAATGCGCCTGACGGGGAGATTGAAAAGGCGTTTTGTGAAAACACCAAAGTGGTGTTTGGGGAAACCATTGCCAATCCGGCGATTGCGGTGTTTGACATCGAGCGTTTTGCAAAGCTGGCGCACAAACACGGCGTTCCCCTGATTGTGGATAACACCTTTGCGACGCCTATCCTGTGTCGTCCGTTTGAATTTGGCGCGGATATTGTCACGCATTCCACCTCCAAATACATGGACGGACACGCGGCGGTTCTGGGCGGCGTGATCGTGGACAGCGGAAATTTTGACTGGAAAGATTATCCCGGCTTTACGCAGCCGGATGACAGCTATCACGGCGTAATCTACACGGAGGCGTTCGGCAGGCAGGCGTTTCTTGCAAAGGCGCGGCTGCAGCTCATGCGCGATATGGGGGCGAGCCCCACGGCGCATGCGGCGTTCCTGTTGAACCTTGGACTGGAAACGCTTGCGCTGCGCATGGAGCGGCACACGGAAAATGCGCAGAAAGTGGCTGAGTTTTTGAGCGCGCAGCCGCAGGTGGAGTTTGTCAATTATGCAGGCCTGAAAGGGGATCGATACTATGCGTTGGGGCAGAAGTATTTGTCCGGCAAGGCAAGCGGCGTGGTGTCTTTCTCCCTCAAAGCAGGGCGGGATGCTGCCGTGAGGTTTATGGATAGCCTTGAAATGGCGTCCAATGTCGTGCATGTGGCGACTGTGAAAACCTGCGTGCTGCATCCGGCGAGCGCGACGCACCGCCAACTTTCTGACGAGCAGCTCAAGGCAGCCGGTATTACGCCGGGAATGATCAGGCTTTCTGTGGGCATTGAACATGTGGAAGATATTTTGGATGATTTGAAAAAAGGGTTTGCAAGCCTGTAAAACAAAGGAGCAAATAGAGCACATAAAAAATCCTCTTTCCTATACTGGAAGGAGGATTTTTTGATGGTGAGGTTAAAATCCCGTGCAAATTCCCGCGAGGGTTTTAGCTGACTCGATACTGATCAAAATCATCCGTATTTTTGCAGGATTGCCTCCAGCGTTTTCTTGTCCATATCGCTTAATGACAGGATGGGAGCGGGATTTTCGTCATAAGGAGCAATCTGTTTTTCGAACCACGCCACATCATGCCATTTACCATTTTTATAGCCTGTATTGCGATAGATGCCGAGTCGCTGAAAGCCCAATGATTCGTGCAGACGCTCGCTTTTATCATTGGGAAAGGTGACCCCGCCGT
>CAZQDA010000066.1:9269-16551 GCA_964592155.1 uncultured Christensenella sp. | reverse complement strand
TCTGCGTTTCCAAACTTTCCCTGATTCCCTTTTCCCGTCCGTCTATTGTCGGTCTGATTCCTATCTTTACCATTTCTCTCTTCTCCTTTTCCAAAAATCGTTTCGTTTCCTCTTGAACCGCACTGGCTCGCTTTTTTTATCTTATCACTTTGCACGCCCTTCTTGCAAGAACAAGAGCAGGCCCGCAAAGCCATAAAATTTGAATGAGGGACGGGGAGAAACCCCGTCCCTTATCCAAGGTTGCACTATGAATTAATCATAGACCAGATCAGCGATCTCAGGGCTGTCGATGTTGGATGCATTATACCATTTTGCACCTGTATCAACATCAGCAACTTTTTCGCCCTTCGCAGCTTTCACCGCGAGGTCAACACCCTGGTAGCCGATTTGGTAGGGGTCTTGTGTTACAGCGCCAAGGAACCAGCCTTTTTTCACAGCTGCTTTCTGTGTCGCACCGGCATCAAATCCGGCAACTGTGATGTCTTTATATTTGCCGTTTTCTCTGTCGAGATCCGCGCCGTCGTTTGTTGCATTCAGCAGACCTGTTACTGCGCCTTCATTCGAGCAGAACACGCCGATCAGTCCTTTTGTTCCGAGCACTGCCTGCGCGCCGTTTTTCATATCCTGCGCTTCCGGTGTGGGAGGAACCTGTACCAGAATCTTCACAGCCGCCGGCTGAGCCGATTCCGCTTTGTACATGTCATGGCCTTCTACCGATACCGCATCCGGGAAAATCGCTTCTGCAGCAGCTTTAAAGCCATCTACAAAACCTTTTGTACGTCCGATGATGGAAGCGGAGGTCGCATCCTGAGAAAGAACCGCAACGATTACCGGATTATCGGCTGTCGCAGCTTTTACCTTGCCGGAGAAGGTGGGATCTTTCATCATCTCATCAGCAGCAAGTGCAGCGGCAACTTCATTGTCTGTGGAAGCCGTAGCAGCAATCGCGCCTTCCGGAGCATCCGGAACGCCAGAGTCAAATCCTACAATCGGGATTCCCGCGCTCATTGCCTGATCAAGCTGAGAAGCTACTGCTTTCGTATCCAGAGCAGCCAGAACAACTGCATTCGGATTCTTAGCCAGGGCAGCGTTGAGCATCTCTACCTGCGTGTTGATCGCGCTTTCGCCTTCGGGTCCGTTAAAGTCCATCGTGCCTACGCCGAGGTCTTTCGCTGCATCGTCAGCGCCCTTCTTAACAACCTGCCAGAACTGATGCTGGAAGCCTTTCGCAATCACCTGAATGTTCAGGTCCGCATTGTTTGCGCCTGCCGCAGCCGACGCTTCTGCCGTAGCTTCTGCGCTTGCGCTGGGAGCTTCGCTCGGTTTTTCCGATGCCGCTGCCGATGCGCTCGCGCTCGGTGCCGCCGCCGGAGCCGCACATGCCGTTGCAACCAACAGGCAAGCGAGAACAACGCCTAATACTGCAATCAATTTTCTCTTCATTTTTATTCCTCCTTAAAAATGGTCTTCATTTATTGCCAACAGGCATTTGCCTGATAAGCACTTTTTATGCTGTCTTTACTTTGCTTGCGGATTTCTGTCTGTAAATGTCCATAAGCACTGCCAGAATGACGACCACGCCTGTGAGAAGCGTTTGCCATTGCTGCGGAACGCTGATTGCCATCAGTCCGCTCCTTAACACCGCCATAATGAATACACCGATCATTGTGCCTGACATGGAGCCGACACCACCCGCAAGCGATGTGCCGCCGATCACGACTGCCGCAATGCCCTGTAATTCAAGGCCGTTTCCGCCTCCGGGGAGTACTGTTGTGAAAGTCGCCGCATAGAAGATTCCGGCAAAGCCACAGAAGAACGCGTTTACAATATACACGAGCGCCAGCCATTTGGATGTCTTCACGCCGGACAATCTTGCCGCTTCTTCGTTAGAGCCGATTGCAAACGTATATTTACCAAACTTTGTTTTGTTCAAAAGGAACATCGCAAGAATGAAGAATGCAACCAACCAAATGATTCCAACCGGAAAATCCCCATTTTTGTAAAATATCTGCTTGAACCAGCCGTCCGCGTCCGCCGCTGTCGGGAAACGCTGCGTCTGTGTCTGGGCTACGATAGAGCCAAGCCCCTGAGAGATCATCATTGTGCCCAGCGTCGCGATGAACGGGGGCAGCTTAAGCTTAGAAACCATAAAGCCGTTGAATGCGCCAAACAGTACTGTTACAACAACGATCAGCACCAGCGACAGCCACATCGGCCATCCCCATGCGTTGTATGCTGTTCCGCCGATCAGCGCGCCGCAGATCATAATGGTACCAATCGAAAGATCGATGCCGCCTGTGATGATGACGAACGTTACGCCCAGCGCCAAAAATCCGATGTAATAGGCCGATTCCAAAATATTGGAAACAAACGACCAGCCGTCAACGCCCTTTCCAAATACACCGTACAGGAAGAAGAATGCGAATAAAATCACCAGCGCGCCTAGCGCCAATAACTTTTGCAATTCAATTTTTTTCCCGCCTTGTTTTTCCATTGTTTTTGCTTCGTTACTCATTTCCCCTACCTCACTTAACTTCTCATTGTGGCAAACTTCATGATGCCTTCCTGCGTGGCCTCCGCAATATCGATTTCGCCTGTCAGCTTTCCTTCGCACATCACCATAATCCGGTCGCTCATGCGCAGGAGTTCAGGCATTTCCGAAGAAATCATGATGATCGACTTTCCATCGCTTGCAAGCTGATTCATGAGCTTATAAATTTCACTCTTTGCGCCTACGTCGATTCCTCTGGTCGGTTCATCGAAAATCAGAATGTCGCAATCTCTGACCAGCCACTTTGCAATAACCACCTTTTGCTGATTGCCACCCGACAGGTTTCTGACGAGCTGCTTGATAGAAGGCGTTTTCAGCTCCAGCTTATTCACATATTCCTTTGTCACTTTGGCAATCTTGGCTTCATTCACCACTCCGCCGCTTACAAAGTTGTCCATGTCTGCCATCACGGTGTTATCCGCAACGGAAAGCCCCACCGCGAGGCCGAATGCTTTACGGTCTTCGGAAAGATAACCGATTCCGTGCTCAACCGCATCATGGGGAGCCGTAATATTTACCTCTTCTCCGTTGATATAAACCTTGCCCTCTGTCATGGGGTCCGCGCCGAAAATCAGCCGCGCGGTCTCTGTGCGTCCCGCGCCCATCAGCCCCGCAAGGCCGAGGATTTCACCCTTTTTCAGTTCAAAGGAAACATCGTGAACATCAGGGGAAGAAAGGTGTTCCACCTTTAGCACCGTAGGAGCTCCCTCCGGCACCATGCTGTGCGTCTTGGGTTCCTCATAAATCGTGCGGCCCACCATCATGCTGATCACCTGATCCATTTCCGTCTCAGCGGTTTTCACCGTGCCGACGTACTGACCGTCACGCATAACAGTAATTTCGTCCGTGATAATCTTGAGTTCTTCCATCCTGTGCGAGATATAAACAATCCCCACGCCTTTCGACTTCAAATCCCGCACAAACTTGAATAATTCCTCAATCTCTGACGTTGTGAGCGCTGCTGTGGGCTCATCCATAATCAGGATGTCCGCCTTGAGTGAAATCGCTTTTGCAATTTCGATCATCTGCTGCTTTGCAACCGAAAGCGTGTTGATCTGTGTGTTCGGATCAATGTCCAGATTCAAGGACTCCAGCAGTTCCTTTGCCATTTGATTCGTCTTTTTCTTGTCCAGCACAATTCCCTTTTGAGGCTCGCGTCCAATAAAGATATTGTCCGCAACCGTAAGATGAGGCATCAGGTTCAATTCCTGATGGATCATGCTAATACCGTCCTCAAGGGCATCGCCCGGCGTTTTGTAACTGACCTGCCGGCCCTTTACCACTACCGTGCCACTGTCTTTTTCATAGATCCCTGTCAGCACCTTCATAAGCGTCGACTTGCCCGCGCCATTCTCACCAATGAGACCGTGTACCTCGCCCTTTTTGAGCTCGATCTGCGCATCGTCAAGAGCATGAACGCCAGGGAAACTTTTTTGAATCTCTTTCATGCTAACTACGACTTCAGCCATTTTTGTGACCACCCCTTTTTAAAAATCCATAGTGAAAATTGAGATATCCTATAAAATTCCGTTTTGGTATGTCTCTACTATAAGTCTCTTTTTCGCAAAAGATAATAAACAAAACGATACAAAACATTAAGGATTCCATACTCTTTTTTAGGAAATCTATAAATTATTACATTTTCTTCACAGTTTTGTTGTAACTTTTTATGAATTTTTCTGCCAGATTGTTCCAAATTCACATTTTTGCCGTCAGGCTTGACAGCATAACAATGTTATGTTATATTACACTCGTTAGAACATAACATTGTTACGAAAGGAGCATCCATTGTGAATCTGATTTCAAAAAAAGACCTGCTGGCTGTGACAGGGATTTCCTACGGACAGCTTTACCGCTGGAAACGCCAGCAACTGATTCCTGACGAGTGGTTTTTAAAACAATCCTCCTATACCGGGCAGGAGACCTTTTTTCCCAGAGAGCAAATTTTGAGCAGGGTACAGTCCATTTTGGATTTGAAGGATCAATATTCCATGGAAGAACTGGCAAAGATACTTTCTCCTGAAAGCGCAGATGCGTCCTTCCCCCTTGCAAAACTGGAGGAGATTTCCGAGCTTGCGCCTTTGCTGCCCTTGCTGCCTGAAATTTTCGGGCGGGATTGCTGTGAATTTATTGAGATTGTCTGTCTGCTTGCCATTTCGGAGGCTGCCAAACTATCAGGACTTTCCGAAGAGCAGGCGCAGTCGCTTTTGCGTTCGGGCGTTACTCCCGCCTCTCGCGCAAACGATCTGAAGCTTTCATGCGTTTTATTCAGCATCGGCGGTCAATACGCTATGGCATTCACAAGGCAGCCGGAAGGGCTCTTGTTTGACGCCGGCATTGTGCGGCATGCCGTTGTTTCCCTGGCAGAGATTTCCAGCAGGCTGAAACTGACTTATCGAAAAATTTTTACAGAATAACGGAGGATATAATATGGAAACTTTTAAATTGAACGGAACTGGAACGATGACCGGCGGCGAATTCGAGTCTGTGAATATCAACGGCGTTGTCAAATGTACAGGAGCGATTAAAACCGGGAAAATGGACGCCGACGGTTCATTTCAATGTGACGGCGACATCATCGCGCAGACAATCTGCATCGACGGAATATTCAAGTGCAAAGGCAGCCTGACAGCAGATTTTTTGGACTGTGACGGAATGGCTGAGTTTGAGTCATTTATCAAAGCAAAAAAGATCGATGCGGACGGCATGATCAACGTTAAAAACGGCACACGGATTGAGGCCGAGGAAATCTACTGCAACGGCGGGATCAGCGTGGAAGGCGGTGAGATTTCCGCGGATATTCTGGACTCGGACGGATACATCTGCGCAAGAGAAATCGTGGGCGACAAAATCAGAATCAAGTCTCGCGCGGGCAAATTTTGGAGCTTCATTCTGCGTATGAACAGTTCCTCTAAAGTAGATTTGATCGAGGCTACGACGATTGACCTAAAAGGCGTGACCGCAAAAACAGTCAATGGCAAGGATATCCGCATCGGTTCACGCTGTGTGATTGAGAATCTGGATTGCAGCGGCACACTTCAAATTGATTCTGACGCGCGGGTGAATCACATCACCGGAGATTATGTCAAAAAATAAGCTTGTTTACGGCAAATCATCATTGAAATGCCCGCTTCATTATAGTATATTTGATAAGTACCGCAAAACCGGACGCTGTCCGGTTTTGCGCTATATTTCATCAACTTAATCGGGGGTATTATTCATGAGTACGGAGAATCAAACAAAAAAGGCCAATCCGGGGCCACTGGGGCTGCTCGGCTTTGGCATGACCACAATCCTTTTGAATCTGCACAACGCGGGAATCATTGAATTATCTGTTGTGATTGTGGCAATGGGCTTTGCGCTGGGCGGCGCGGCGCAGATCATCGCGGGCATTCTGGAATTCAAAAATGGCAACACCTTTGGCGGCACCGCGTTTACAGCGTATGGCTTTTTCTGGTGGTCGCTGATTTTCATCTGGTGCAATCCCACCGGCGGCAGTATTGCGGCGGCGGATGAACTGTCAATGGGATTTTACCTGCTGCTGTGGGCTGTGTTCACCCTGTTCATGTTTATCGGGACGCTGAAGCACAACCGCGCCACGCAGGTGGTCTTTCTTACACTGACACTGCTTTTTATTTTGCTTTCCGTCGGCGATTTCAGTGGAATTGCGGTAATCAAAACCATCGCCGGATATGTCGGCATCTTCTGCGGCGCAAGCGCTGTTTATGCCTCGTTGGGGCAAATCGTAAACGCGGAGCATGGAAAAAATATCCTGCCGTTGTGACAACCGCTCAATAGGAAAGCCTTTTTTCCAAAATGGAAAACAGGCTTTTTTGATTGCCGCAAGCACAAAATTGTTCCTTACACAAACGGATAAATCAATTTTTGTATCGCTTCCTGCTTCATATTCTCAGGTGTCACAAGAGTAAAGCCCGTGTCAATATTCTTTGCCACGGGAACGCCCTTTGCAAGCTCTACAGCCGCCTTGATTCCCATATAACCCATATTGAAAGGCATTTGCACCGCAACCCCCTCCACGATCCCTTTTTCCATTCCTTCGTTGAGCGTCACAGAGCTATCCACCGCGAAAAAAGCGATATCCTTTTCTTTGCTGATTTCCGCAAGCGCCTTTGTAACGCCTTCCGCGGATATCTGGTTTGTCGCAAAAAATGCTTTCATGTCCGGATTCTCTTTCACAACCTGAAGCGTAGTTTCATAAGCCCTCTCCACACTGTCGCCGATATCATAAGTGCCGACAATCTGCATGTCTTCGCCCTTGATCGCATCTTCAAACCCTTTTGTACGCTCGATGGCGGTGGAACTCATCGTCTGATGTGAAATAACCGCAATCTTGCCTTTGCCGCCAATATAGTCCGCCATATGCTTTCCGACGCTGTTTGCCGCAATATAGTTGTTCGTGCCCACGAAACAGTTTTCAATATCCTCCGAAAGCCCTGAATCCACGATCACAAGTTTAATTCCCGCATCCATTGCTTTTCTCGCATAGGGCAGCAGCTCTTTCTGGTCAACCGCCGCAAGCAGGATCACATCCGGCCGTTCCTCGATTGCCAGTTCCATCTGCTCAATTTGCCCCTGTGTATCTGATTCAGAAAGCGGCGCGTCATCCCCCGCATTTGGACCTTTGATGGTAAGATTGACTCCAAACTCCTTTGCGCCCTCTTCCGCACCCTGTTTCACCAAATTCCAGAATTCGAACCCTTTTTGCGTGGA
>CAZQDA010000066.1:0-9169 GCA_964592155.1 uncultured Christensenella sp. | reverse complement strand
TAGTTTGCAAGCGCCATGGTAATCTCTTTGATTTTCTCATTGCCCGCGTCCTCCGCAATCCAAATAATGGAATCCAACGTATTATACAAAAAGTGCGGATTAATCTGTGATTGCAGGGCTTTAAGCTCGCTGGTGCGAATGCGCTCCTGATCCTCCATGATCTGCTCTAGCAGCTGCTTTACCGTATTTGTCATGGAATGCAGGGAAGTTCCCAGCTTTTCCACCTCTGTCGTTCCTTTGATATGGAAATCTGCATCGAGGTTCCCCCTCTCCACTTCGTTGACCGCCAGCTCCAGTTTATCAAGAGGCTTTGTGATCAGCTTTGCAAGCTGCACCGACCCAATAAACGCAAGCAGCACCATCAACAGCGCCAAAATGATGTAAATCACATTCATCTCATTTGCCGTGGTCACCAGTTCATCCAAAAACGTAACGCCCACAATCGAAAAATCAGTCCCCGGAACAGTGCTGATGGTATACATTTTATCTTCATCTGGCACATCGATCGTGGAAGAGGACGCATTTAAAACCGCGCCAATATCTTCACTCTTAAGCCCTGAATAGATAAGCTGCAACTGCGGATGATAGACAATCTTGCCCTCGCTGTCCACAATAAATACATAGCCTTTTGATCCCAGGTTAATATCGCTCAAAATCGAATTGATCACTCCATAATTAAGCTCCAAAAGCTGTGTGCCCACAACCTCCCCATCCTCGTCAAGCATCCTGCGCGAAAGCGAAATGACCCACGGATTGTAGGCTTTGGTCATCACGCGCACACTCGTTCCGGTGACTGCGCACTGACCGGACGTATCATTTTCGATTTTTTTAAACCATTCCTCCTGTGTGATGTCATAATCAGGCTTCATCACAAGGCCATCCGGCACATAGATGGGAATGTTGTCCTTTCCGAAAATAAAGACCGACACAATTCCATCGCCAATCTTGGGAATATCCTTCAAAAAGCGCTCATAGCTTTTCCGCGCAAACAGTTTTTGCGTGTCATTATAAAATTGATCCCCCTGCAATGTGTCCAAAATATCAGTATTGGCATTGATGATTCCTGTGATATCCTTTGCGTTTGTAATGTACCTTCCAATATTTTTTCCAACCTGCGAAAGCACAACGTTTGTGTCTGCAATCGTCCTTTTCCTCATGTTATCATAAGAATAGTAATACGAAATCGCGCTCATCAGCACGAGAATCGCAACCATGAACAGGGAAAAACACAATATGATCAGGGTCGATATTTTTCTGGGCGTGTGGACTCTTTTCACAATCCTCTCCTTATGCCTGCTCTTTATATTGCTTGGGCGACATCCCCATAAACTTCTTAAACACCGAGCTGAAATACGTCTGGTGCGTGAACCCCACTTCCGTTGCGACCTCATATACCTTGCTTTCAGGCTGCGCCAGAAGCGCGACTGCCTTTTGCACTCTGTATTCATTGAGGTAATCTACAAACGTTTTTCCGGAGCTCTTTTTCAGCGTCATGCTGATGTATCCTGAGCTCAAAAATAAATCCTCGCTGCATTTTTTCAGGTTCAAATCGCTTTCCTGATAATTTTTTTCAATGTATTGCCTGATCTTTAAAAAGAGCTGTCCGCTTCTGGATTTCATAGACGTAACATAACGAAACGTTTCCTCATAGAGCTTCCTTAGCCACTCCTCCGCTTCGTCCAGGGTCGAAAAGGTTTCCAGCACCCCCACCGGATCAAAATTCATGCACTGCGCGTCGTTTTCCTCCTGCATCCGTCCGCTCACAGACTCAAGCGTGTTGGAAATTTTTAGCAGAAGGCGCAAAAGCATGCTTTTGCATCTTGCAACGTCCGGTGTCACCTCTTTGAGCTTTGAAAAAAATTCTCCAATCAGTTCGCAGCTTTTTTCCGTTCCCGTCTCGCTGGAAAACATGGTTTCCAGAAGCTCGCGCTCAATCTGCTCCGGATATTCAAATTCGCGGCTCTTATGCGCCATAATATCTTCGTAAAAAATGATATTCCTGTCGGACAGCACAAAGGTGCACAAAAGCGCCTCCCTTGCTTCTTCCGCCATCCTGGGAAGGTCTTTTAGCTGTCCGATTGAAGAAACCGCAAAATCAACGGGTATCTCAACAAAGCCCAATACGCTCTGATAAATCTTGGTCAAAATTTCTTCCAGCTTGCGCCGCGGCTTTCCGCAGACCACCATTGCAAGTTCATTTTTGTAAGTCTCAAACGCAAATCCGCTGCTCTCGATTTGCAACAGCTCTCCCGCTATATTCAGAATTGCAAACGCAGCGAGCTGATCGTCTGTGTCACCGCTCCAAATTTCACAATCCGCCAGATAATCCTTCATGATCACCAAATAGACATCCTGATCTGAAAGTCCGGTATATTCACAAAACGCAGGAATTTCCTGCAACGCGCGCGCCTCCTGCTTCATTACGGAATTAAGAATTGCCGTAGCCTTTAACGCGTCGTTTTTCTGTGGCTGATTTTGCTTTTGCTCCTCCACGATTCTTTCCAGTTGCGCCTTTACAACATCCGCAACCATCTCTTTTGTAACCGGCTTTAAAATGTAATCGTCAACACCCGTGCGCAGGGCGCTGCGCGCATATTCAAAATCATCAAAGCCTGTAATGATGATAACCTTAATATGCGGATACCGTTTTTTCACAATGCTCGCAAATTCCAGCCCGTCCATTCTGGGCATGCAAATATCCAATAAAATAATATCAGGCTCTGTTTCCAGCACCTGTTCCATCGCCTCGATCCCGTTTTCCGCTTCCGCGACCATTTCCACATCGAGCTCATTCCAGTTAACGCTTCTCTTGATCCCACGCCGCACGAGCGGCTCGTCGTCTACAATTAAAATTCTGTACATGTCCTACCCGTTCCCATTTTTGTTTCTTTTTCAGCCTTCGTCTTCTTCGCCGAGGTTTGCAAGCGCAAACTCACAACACTGCACCACCAGCTTGTTAAAGGAGATGTCCTTTTCCTTGGCCAGAATTTCAAGTCTGCCAATCAGCTCATCCGGCATTCTGATTGTTTTATTTGAAGACGTCGGCTTTTTAATTTCAAATGCTTTGACACGTTCCATTTCGCACCTCCTCCTCTCATCCTAGTGTAAAAGAATTCCGCACTATAAAATACAAGTAAAATTTACTTGCATTTTTACTCGTACGCCGCACTTGCGTTCCAGACTGGATTCTTTTTAAACATTCAACTGAATTTTTAATCTTCTGCTTGCCTCTATGCTTTAGTAAAAATAAAAGGAAGGTGTTTTCACACCTTCCTTTTTGAGGAAATAGAGCTGCAAGATTATATGCTCCTATTTCAAACCTCGCTTATGAAACCCCAATCATTTGCTGTCACAGCTCCATGATGTCAAATCCGATGTAGGTTTTGTATGCTTCGAGCATCGCATCCTTATTCTGTCCGGATGAAACGCTCACGTGATGCCTAAATCCATTCTTTGCAATGTCATACAGCTTTTTCTGCATATTTTCAATGTAAGCAACGCCGCCCGTGCCAAAATATCCGTCCTCGATCGGATCGCCGGTGAAAATACCGTTATCCACATAGGCAACGATCTTTCCGCTGTCTGTTTTTGCACTGGAGTAAGTCATGGGCATTGCCTTGATGAAGCCCTGATTGACTCCCCAGCTCACATCGTCTCCCATTGTCTTTTTAAACATCTTATGCTCGACGATCTCGCCTTTGCCAGTCATCAGCGTATTGCAAATTGGCCCGCAGTGGAACAGGATGCACTTGTTGGGATCATCGCCATAGTTGTTGTTAAAGTCAAGGCACATTGCCGGATCCTGCGACGCGCTCGCGAGCGCCTTCATGGAAATTGCGTTTGCAACGTCGAGTTCACACGCGGTTACAATGCCGCGGTCATTGAGCTCGCTGATCAGGTTGCAGGCGGAAATCTGCATTTCGCGCTGGAATTCATCCCAGCAGCGGATTGTCATGCAGTCCGTTTCCAACTCTGCGGCAATCTGGTCCGCCGCAAGGCTGGCACGTACCATCTTGTCCATTGCATCAGCCGGAACCTTTGTGCAGTTCGCATAATTTTTATAATACTCAAGCTTGTCAGCAAACTCCTTAGAGGAAGAATCGAGCGATCTCATCCGCAGGAAAAAGTCTGCCAGATCAATCGTTTCAACCGTAACGCCATACTTCTGCGCTGTCAGCTCGTCAAAACGCATCGTCTTAAACGCGGAAACACGCGCGCCGATGGCGGCGATCGTCAGATTTTTGAGTCCTTTCACAATGCGGCATACCGCGCCGAACTTTTTCAGCTCCTGCTGGAATTCGTCGCTGTCTAAAGCCACAACGTGCGACTGTGTGAGCGAAAATTTGATGCCATACTGGTAAAATAAATCTGTGATTGCAAGCTTGCCGCAAAATGCGTCCCGTCTTCCTGCAAAATCCATCTTGCCCATTTCATCCGGACAAGCCTGAATTAAAATCGGCACGCCGCAGTCCTTCAATGCCGCAACAGCCGACGCCTCGTCGCTGAAATTTGCAAGGCACGCGATCACACCGTCAAATTTTCCCTTATTCTCTTCCAAAAACTTTGCGAAAATTTTGCCTTCCGCAACTGTTTCCGCTGCGCCGTGGCTTGTCAGGCCCACGTCCATACTGATAAAATCACAGCCAGCGTCCTTCACCGCTTTTTCAAGCTGCGGACGCGCCTCATCGATTACATCGTCCGGCATAAATGCCCTGTTTCCATAAAATAATGCAAATGTCGTCATAAGTGGATTACCTCCCATCCATTCAGAACCAATCTCTCGTTTTACTCCGGTTTCTTATTTATAAATCACCGGTGTTTCCCTGCGCACTTCCTGCATCACGCGGTAGTTTTCAGGCTTCGCGTCAGAGTGTACGCTGTTGGAGGACGCAATGATGTACCTGCCGTCCACGCCCACCGTATTAATCATCCTGCGCGTCTCCTCAGCGATTTGTTCCTCGCTGAATTCACACAGCGGCTCATAGCAATTGATGCCGCCCATCACAACCAAATCTTTATATTTTTCTTTCACTGCCATAATGTCCATATTTGCGGACGGGTCAAGCGGGTGAAGCACATCGATGCCGGTTGCCACCATGTCGTCCAGAATTTCGTTGATGTCGCCGCAGCAATGCTTAAAGCAGAATACGCCCATATCTTTTACAGCCGACACCACCGCCTGAAAACCGGGCAGGAAAAATTCACGGAACATCGGAGGTGAAACAAGCAACTGGTTTCCGCCGCCGTAATCGTCTCCCAGCAGGATATAATCCGCACCGAGCGACACGGCTTTCTTTGCAAGCGCAATGTTATGCTCCACAGAGATTTCAACAATCTTGTGCACCGCGTCCGGATTTTCAAACATGGTCACAAACAGGTTCTCCATACCCATCAGGTAATAAGGATAGTTAAACGCATCGTGCATATGCATTCCAACCAGCCTTTTGCCCTTAAAGCGCTTAATGAGAGAGCGCAGGTATTCAAATCTGTATTCGTCGTTCGGGTCGGGCGCGACATACTTGTAAACGTCCTCCGCCTTTTTGATCGGCTCGTCTACAATCGCGGATACGACCTCTTTGCCTTTCTGGCGCACCGTACCCCATTCATTTTTAAATGTTCCCTTTTCCGCATCGATCACCTCGTTGCGGTAAAGCGTGGACGGCGTATTCGTGATGACCGCGTCCAGATCAAGGTAATCGCACAAATCCATGTAATCGCCTGTGCTGGTGAGTGCGTCAATGATCGTCTGGTCAATCATAATCTCCATGGAAGGAGTGTGGTCCACCTTCTCCTTGTGGAGGGTGGCAAGCATTCTCTCATATCCGTTCATATCGCAATCCCTTTCCCTGATTTTAGTCAGTCTTCGTAAAGCAGGCTGCGCGTGTCCTTGATGCACAGCATATCGGTAATGACTTCGCATACCTTGTCATAAACCGCCTTTTGTGCAATCTCCACATTCTTTTCGTCGTCAGCAAGAGCCTCTTCGTATGCCTGACGGATTTCCGTTCCCACATTGATTTTCGCAATGCCGGCCTTGATGCCCTCCCTGATGCATTCCTTGTTGATGCCGCTTCCGCCGTGCAGCACAAGCGGAACGCCTGTCGCTTGCGCGAGGGCTTTGATATGGTCAATATCGAGCCTTGCTTCCGGCTTTTTCTGGTGACGGAGATTGTCCGCAACCGCGCCGTGGATGCTGCCTACCGCGACGGAAAGCCAGTCGCAGTCGCTTTTTTCCACAAATACTTTGGCCTCTTCAAGGTCTGTAAAACCTTTCTTGGTCGCAAAAATTTCTTCATAAGGAATCCGCGGACCGCTCTCGTGCCCCATAACCGCTCCCAGCTCGGATTCGCAGGGAATTCCAGCCGCGTGCGCCACATCCGCAACCTTTTTTGTCGCTTCGATGTTTCCGTTAAGGTCAAGCCGCGACGCGTCGATCATCACCGACTGATAACCGGCTTTCACCGCGCGCTCGATGATCGGCATGTAATCAACTTCCTTCAAATCCTCGTCAATCACCGGAACATGGTCAAGGTGCAGCAGCGTGTGCTTTTCATTCTTGAACTTGTTGTACTCTTCCGCAACCGCCTCGAGGCTTTGTGAACCGAATTTTTCCCATTCCACCCTTGCAACCTGAATCATTGCAATCGAATTCATATCAACCACCGCCTGCACAACAGGCTTTACCATCGGTAGATAAGGAATATTATAGGCCGGAATCACTGTTCCGTGTTTTCTCGCTCTTCTTACTGCGTCTTTTGCATCCATCATCGATATATCTCCTTTATCGCTTCATAAATTCGTTTGTATTGCCCATAGTTCTTCCTGTAAACAGCGGAGTTTTCCTCCTGCGGCTTGAACGTTGCCTTGTATCCGATCAAATCCTTCTGTGCCTGCTCGATGCTGTCGTACACGCCAATCTGATTGTAGCACAGAATTGCGCTTGCCAGCGTACCCGCCTCGCTGTTCTTGGGAATACAAACCTCCTGCTCGAAGATATCCGCGCGAATTTGCATCCACATGGGTGATTTCGAGCCGCCCCCCACCGTGATAATTCGTTTCAGGTGAATACCGATATCCTCAAGACAGTCAATGTTCAGCTTCATTTCATAGGTTTCGCCTTCCATGAAGCCGCGGAACAAATCTCCACGCGAGGTATTAAGCCTCATGCCCACCATGGCAGCAGGCGTAATACTATCCGAATACGGCGTGCCGCTTCCCGCAAAATAGGGCAGCGTGATAATGTTAGTCGGTTTTGCCGGTGCCTCTTCGTTCAAAATCTCATAAGCGTTCGGCAAATCCGCAATATCTTTGGCAATCGTATCGCGAAACCATTTCACTGTGCATCCGCCCGACATATTAAACGCATAGGTCACATATTGATTTTCCTTTAAATAAGGAACGATAGGGAATTTGTAGCCCAGCATCTTTTCCATATTCATACTGCCGCCGTCCATAACCGCGGTAAGGCAGTCAACCGTACCCATGCCGTTTGCAATATCGCCCTCTTCACGGGCGCCGCTGCCCACAGCCGCCAAAATCTGGTCGTGACCTCCCACAATCAGTTTCACGTCTGTCGTCATGCCAAGCTCACCCGCCACGCGGCTGCTCATGGTGCCTACCACGCTTCCGCCCGGCGCTGCCTTGGGCAGCACAGAAAGGTCGATTCCGGCAAACTCCACCGCCGGCTTCCACCATGTTTTTTCGCTGAAGTCAAACATCCCGCTGCGTGCGGCAAGCGAATAATCGCAGATATGGTCTGCGCCCAGCATATATGTAATAAAATCTGTAATAAATGAAATGCGCTTCACCTTTGCCATCATTTCCGGCTGGTTTTTATGAAGCCATCTCAATTTATATACCGCAAACATGGGGTCAACGTAATTTCCGGATTTCCGGAAAATTTCTTCCTCAGAGAATAATTCCTTGAATTCTTCTCCCTCCTGCGTCCCCCTGTGATCCATATAGATCATCGTGTTTGCCAGAATCTGATCATTCTCATCAAAGCAGACGAACGATTCCCCAAAAGACGTCACGCAAATCGCGCGAATCTCTTTTTTATCGCATGCCTGCGTAGATTCAGCCAAAACCTCAAAAGCTTTTTTGATCAATACCCGCGGGTCAAGCTCAAACATGCCATCCCCCGGACAGATCAAATCGTATTCCCGATATGCATGGTGCAGCACGTTTGCCTTTTCATCAAAGACCGTACTTTTTACACCGGATGTCCCTACATCAAGCCCAATTACATACATAAAACCACTCCATCAAGTCAAATAGCGGTTTGCCGCATCCTGCTGTTCAGGAATGCGGCAGCCGCCAAGAAAATTTTCTTATTTCCCGGGCATGTTCGGATATTCGCTGAACAGCGGGTAAAGGATTGCTTCGTCTTCCTCAATTGTGGGGAAACGACCTTTTGCTTCATAGAAGCGGTTGTCCACATTGTCGTCGTTCACACGCGAAACTTCGCCGATCAGGCACTTGCCGCCTTCCGCCCAGAAGGTATGGTACTGGCCTGTCGGAAGAGAAATACTTTCGCCCCTGCCGATTTCGATTCGAGAGCCGGCTTCCACTTCGTAAGCCCTGCCATCCTGGAAGATCGTCACAGGCGTATCGAGCCTTTCGCCGTCTTTACCTGAGTTGTAGCACTTCAGCACGAGCAGTCCGCCGCCCCTGTTGATGATATCTTCCTGCTTTTTCCAGTGAAAATGATAAGGCGTAACCTGTCCTTCTTCACTGATCAGAAGTTTTTCGGCATAGGTCTTGTCGTACTTCGGATTGTTAAAGCTTCCGTTTCTAAGCGTAATCATCAAAAGACCTGTTTTGTGAAAATCTCCGCTGCCAAAATCTGTGATGTCCCAGCCAAGCATATTGTCCTTGATTTCGTCGTATTCGCTGTTTTTGTCTTTCCATTCCTCATAGGTCCATGTGACAAACGGAGGCAAAGCAAAATTCTGTTCATCGATGAATTTCACCGCGTCTCTCATGATCTGATTGATCTCTGATCTTTTCATAGTACATTCTCCTTCATTCTTATAGTGCGCTTATTACTTGAATACAGGCGGCGAATACGAAACCCGCCGCCTGCCACAATTGCCAGTCTTCCGTATGTAAATCTTACGCAACAACCTCTTTGGCCTTCTGCGCCTTGATAAAGCTGTCAAACGCCACT
>CAZQDA010000065.1:0-16958 GCA_964592155.1 uncultured Christensenella sp. | reverse complement strand
AACACGCTGAACCGCTCTACAAAATAGGACGGGTTTTGCGACGACGTGCACGTTTTTCTATTAAAAAATTCCCATATATATACCCATAAATTTAAATATATATCTATAATAAAGGGAATATGGTGTGTGGAGACGCAGGTTCAAATCCTGTCACCCCGACCAGTAACGGTGTTCGTAAAGGAAGTGAAAACTTTCCATGCGGACACTGTTTTATTTTGTGCCGTATTTGAGGGCTACGCCTTGCCGTGTGTTCATTTGTACATTGTTCAAACGCATGATTTCTTGAGTTTTTGCAATGTGATGTGTGTGCATACGTACATCCTTTTTATAGTACCTTTGCTTTTTATTGTGTTGCAATCCATTTCGTAAAAATATATACTTTTAGTATCAGGAAAGGACATAAAAGGTTGAGGAAATGTGTGAGATTTTGAAATTTTCCAATCGCGCGGAATTTCGTGCATGGTTAGTAAAAAACAATGCGAGCAGCGACGGAGTATGGCTGCTTTTTGGTAAAAAAGGCGGACCAGCTACAATTACCGCGGATGAGGCGCTGAAAGAAGCGCTTTGTTTTGGTTGGATTGATGGGAAAATGCAGAGCATTGATGACAAAATTTATAGAAAATATTTTTCTGCCCGTCGTCCGAACAGCAAGTGGTCAGAAAAGAACAAGAGACTGGCCGGGCAGCTTGAACAACAAGGAAAGATGACCGACGCCGGACGAAATAAAATAGAAGAGGCTAAAAAAAATGGGCGATGGGATGCGCCAAAGGCTCCGGAGATAGTAGAAGAACAAATTATATTTTTGTCAGAATTGTTAAAGGGATGTGAGCCGGCTTATACCAATTTTATCGCAATGCCGCCCTCTGTAAAAAAGACCTATGCGCGGGCATATCTCGATGCAAAAACAGAGGCTGGGCAGAAAAACAGGCTGGCGTGGATGGTTGACCGCCTGAATCGAAATTTAAAACCAATGTAGCTTGGGATCAGCCAATTATGATAGAAGTTTGACATGATCTTATCTTATGATCAAGCGCAACCGACTGGTTGTGCTTTTTTTGACACATTTTTATAGCCAACAGGACTTTTTTGTTGCAGTTGGAAACATTAAAATTCCGGTATATTCGTTGACAGATATGGATTTTTAGGATATGTTGTTTTTGCAATATTTCACATCGAATTTCGTCTCCTACTTAGTTAATCGGGAGGTAACCCAATGAAACGAAGCTTCAAGCTTGCAATTCTCATTCCAGTACTAGCAGCGCTGATTATTGGCATCGTTGTAGAGGTCTTTATTCTTGCGTGGCAATCATCAAATACGATAACAGGATTATCGGATCAGATGATTGAAGAGACGGTAAGCAGCCATGCAAATGAATTTCAAACGATAGGGGAAAATCCTTACGGTTTGATTAAAGCTGTTACGCCGGTTATTGCGGACATGTCCGGCAGCGAGGGCGGACGGGAGTTTGTGGTTAAACTAATGAGTGATATACTCGAAAGTTCTAACGATGACGTAACCGGTATTTGGACGGCATGGGAGCCAAACGCGTTTGATGGACAAGATGCGAAGCATGTAAATTCCAGTTATCATGACGCGACGGGCAGGTTTATTCCCAGTGTATATAAAAATAATGGTAGTATAGAAGTTGAGGCATTAACCGGATATGACGATCCTGTTGCCGGGCAATATTATCTGAATGCACTACAATCAGGGAAAGAACACATTTCCGAGCCTTACGCCTATCAGTCGGGAAGCGGGGAGACGGTTTTGTTTTCCATTTCCATCCCTGTAACCAAGGATGGCCAGACAGTTGGTGTTGTTGGCGTAGATGTGGATATGTCGAAAATTAACAAGTCCATGAACAGTCTCAAAATTCTTGAAGACGGATTTATGTTTGTATTAAGCCCGGATGGAATGTTTGCAACGTTTCCGGACGAGAGCCTTTTCATGACGGACTATAAAAAATCATGGTTAAATCAGTTTTCAGCGGATATAGATGAGATTCGGCAAAACGGAGGTTCTTTTACGCGCGCGGTTTATTCGGATACACTGAAAGAAAATATTACGCTGTCTGCAAAGAGCGTTGATTTTTCCGAGAGCGGAGAATCGTGGGTCGTTTGCGCGGTTATCCCGCAGAAAACGGTGAATGCACCTGTTACATCAATTCTGATATTGATAATATCCATATCTTTGATTATTGTTCTTTTGGTCGGTGGGGTTATTTACTTCATCGTGAGCCGGAAAATAAAGCCTGTGGGCGAAATTATGACGGCGGCAAAGATGATGTCGGATGGCAATCTAAATGTTACGGTTGCGCATCACAGTAAGGATGAACTCGGACAGCTTTGCGAGGCGATGCGTTCTTTTATTCAAACGTTAAAACAAATTGTTGAAGACCTTGGTATGGCAATGACCTACATCGCGCAGGGGGATTTTGATATACCCGAACCCAAAAGGCCTTTTATCGGTGACTTTAAAATTATTGAAGATAATGTACGCAGAATCATTATGGATATGTCGCAGATTATCTCGGATATTCGCGTTTCGGCAGACCAGGTGTCGAGTGGCGCAAATCAGGTCTCTATCGGAGCGCAATCTCTGGCGCAGGGCGCGACAGAACAGGCCGCTTCCGTGGAGGAATTGTCAGCGTCAATTTCCACCATGCGCGAGGAGTTTACACGCACAAGTGAAAGTATTGTGAAAATTACCCGCGACACAGATAAGGCTGAGCATAATTTGCAGGCGACCTATGGGCAGATGCAGACATTGATGGATGATCTTCATGATGTGAACTCCAAATCAGCCGAAATCAGCAAGATTATTAAGACGATTGAGGATATTGCTTTCCAAACCAATATACTTGCGCTCAATGCCGCGGTTGAAGCTGCCCGGGCTGGCGCTGCGGGCAAGGGGTTTGCGGTTGTAGCTGAAGAAGTGAGGAATCTTGCGGGCAAATCGGCAGAAGCTGCAAAAAACACCGCTATGTTAATCGAGAGCACGGTCAGCTCCATAGCCAATGTAACGCAAAATGCTGAAACCACTGTGCAGACGATGGACATTATAAACTCCACGACAAGGGATGTTGCTACAGATGTTCGTGATATTGCGAAAACGGTTGATGAGGAGCTCTCTTCAATGAATCAGATTGCGCTGGGAATTGATCAAATATCGGAGGTCGTTCAAACAAATTCCGCTACTTCGCAGCAATCAGCTGCGGCTTCGGAAGAACTTTCTTCCCAAGCGGGTCTGTTACATGATATGGTTGCTAAATTCAAGGTGAAAGATATGTTCGGCATGCCTGCGCCCCAAAATCAAACTACTTTGCAAAAAAGCGACGCTGAGGCGGAAAAAAATCATAATTCCAAATACTGATTACTCTAGAAACGGAAGAGCAACTTTCTTAGGACAATATGAAACACTCGGCTGCTGCAAGTGAGCGCAGAGGCCGAGTGTTTTTTAGAGAGAAGCAGAAAAGGCAAATAAACAGATGTTTCCATTTGTTGAGTTCCCACGCTGTGATATACTGAGATCACCGGATTCATAAAGGAGGACGCATTGATGAAATTAGTGGCAATGAAAAATATTGGAATTGAAATGGAGAAAAAGCTAAATGCAATAGGAATCAATAGTGCGGAGGAATTAGTCAAAGCAGGGAGTAAAGAGACTTTTTTTCAATTGAAAACGGCGTATCCGGAAGTATGCCTTGTTCATCTTTATGCATTGCAGGGAGCAATAGAGAACATAGATTTCAATTTGCTGCCGCAGAATGTGAAAAGTGAATTGAAAGCATTTAGCGACAGTCTAAAATAATTATGTGAAAAATCAAAAAGAGCAAACTGCCTGATCACGTTTTATGATCAGGCAATCTTTTCGCGGCCAGGTGACGGCGTGGATTTTTATGTCAGGATCATCGGGCCATAAGAGCCTAAGCCTCGAGAATATATCGTTATAAAGCAGTTTTTTGGTGATATAATCCCGGGCGCGCTCTGCACAGTCAAAGCTATGCGGCTTCTTTGTAATTTTACAAACAAAAGATAACCTGCTTTTATAGGAAGGCATTTTTTAGTATAATTAAGGAAAAGAAAAAGCAAGGAGAACCAAAATGCAGTATGAAGGAGATATTTACAGGCCGCCAAGTGAAGCGCACAGCCTGATTGTTCAGGCAACGGTGGGTTGTTCCCATAACAAATGCACATTTTGCAGCATGTATAAGGCAAAGCGTTTTCGGGTCAGGAAGACGCAGGACGTTCTTTTGGATCTTGACGAAATGGCGGCAGCATATCCGGCAGTAAGCCGCATTTTTTTGGCAGACGGCGATGCGCTGATTATCAAAACAGAGGAAATGAAAAAGATACTTTCCCATATTCGTCAAAAATTCCCGCTTTGTGAACGGGTAGCGGTATATGGATCGCCGCGGAGCATCCTTTTAAAATCAGTCGCAGAGCTGGAAGAACTCCATATGCTTGGATTGGGTATCATCTACCTTGGGTTGGAGTCCGGAAGCAACGTGATCCTTGAAAAGATTCAAAAAGGCGAAACCGCCCAAGAAATTATTGAAGCGGGGCTGCGGGTCAAAGAGGCGGGCATTCCCCTTTCTGTGACAGCGATTAGCGGGCTTGGCGGCAAGGAGCACTGGCGGGAACATGCGGTGAGGACGGGAGAAGCCTTTTCGGCAATGAAGCCGGATTATATCGGCCTTCTGACCCTCATGCTGGAGGAGGGGACTTCCCTGTGCAGCGATTACAAAAGCGGAACGTTTGAGCGATTGAGCCCGGAAGAGGTGGCAATTGAAACACTTGTCATGCTCGAAAACATGGACAGCGATGGGAGTGTTTTCAGGAGCAACCATGCGTCTAATTATATTTCGTTGCGCGGAGTATTAAATGCAGATAAGGCAGAGATGATTCACAGGCTCAAAGCGGCTCTGGAAGGAAATCTTGCATACAAAAAAGAATATTTACGCGCGCTGTAAGGCGGCGAGATGGGCACGATTGCGTATTTTCTTAACAATCTGTTAACATTCTCGCAAAGCATCCGCATTCGTTTGTGTTTTAAAAATCGCCATGCTATAATCAGGTATACTAACTTGATAGGAAGGTATAAAATTATGTTGAAAAGAATTACCTTAATTGTTTTGGCAGTGGTATTGATGCTTGCCTTTTTCGTATCGCCTGCCATGGCAGCTTCCCAGGAGGCGCGCGTCGTCATTGGCGCAGATAATACGGAAGACCAAATTGGGGCAGTTTATGGCTTTTTTGGGATTAACAGGGGCGATGTCACAGAGCTTCAGGTGACGAACAAGGAAGAGCGGGAATATCTGGAAGGGCTTGTGCCGGAAGAAAAGATCGGCAGTGTGGCGCTATCTTGTGTTTACATTGAACCGAACGACGGTGGCGGCCTTGAACTTGACATTAACAACATCAACTGGGTAACGGAAAAAATGTATAAATCCGCGCTGGCAACCGCGGGAATTACGGACGCGAAAGTGAAGATTGCGGCTTACAAGCCGGTATCCGGAACCGGAGCGCTCGCGGGCATCTATAAAGCCTATGAGGACATGACAGGGACGGTACTCAGCGAGCTTGCCAAGGGAACCGCGATGGAAGAGCTTGTGGTAACAGGAGAGCTTCAGGACGCGTTGGGGGATGTATCCTCCGATATCATCAACGACCTGAAAGGCAAGCTTTCGGAAACGAAAAACATGAGTGATGAGCAGATTATTCAGCTTATCAAAGATACCGCGGCAAAATATGAAGTGACGCTGACCGACGACCAGATCCAGCAGATATTGCAGTTGATCAAAAAATTCAATGAGCTGAATCTTGATCCGGATACGTTTTTGAATCTGTTTCAGGCGAAACAGGGAGTGGAAGGGTTCTTCACGAGCGTGGGCGATTTCTTCAAGAGCATAGGCGACTTCTTCGCAAACCTGTTTGGCGGCGGAGCGAACTGATGAAATGAGAAAAAGGCTGCTTCTGGAACGAAGCGGCTTTTTTTATTCATGCAAAAAGCGGATTTTCATGTATAATAGATGAAACAGATCATTGTTATGAATTTTGTCGTACTGTTTATAATAAAGCTAGGGGTATTATGACATTGGAAGATCGTTTTTCGTCCGGGAAAAAAGTTGCGCTTCTTGGAATCGCAATTAATATTGTATTATTGCTGATCAAGCTTTTGACGGGTTACGCTTCATCGAGTCAGGCAATGATCGCAGACGGTTTTAACAGTTTGGGAGACGTCTTTGCTTCGACTGTCACTTTGCTTGGAAGTCTTTATGCTGCCAAGCCGAAAGATGCGGATCATGCGTGGGGTCATGGAAAAGCGGAATATATTGCGTCACTTATCATTGGGTTTTCCATGATGGTAATGGCGTTTTATACGGCATCGGGTTCGGTGGAGTCCCTGATGAAAGGGGATTCACTTGATTTTTCATGGTGGCTTGTGGGCGTAGGCGCGGTTACGATTACTGCAAAAGCGTGCCTATACCGCTATTGTATGAAAAAGAGCAGGAAATATAACAGTATTCTGATTAAGGCAAACGCGCAGGATCACAGAAATGATGTGTTTGTTACATCAGGCACTTTGGCGGCTATTTTTTTGAGCATGGCAGGGTTTCATTTTATGGACGGGGTCATCGGCATCGCGATTTCCGCCTGGATTGTTTACAGTGGATTTAGAATCGTTGTGGAGTCCGTTAAGGTTTTGATGGATGAGGGTGTAGACAGCTCAACGATTGACGAGTATAAAAAAGAAATCATGGAAATTGAGGGAATCGACCATATCGACAGCGTGAACACCAAACCTGTCGGCGCAAAATCGATTTTGATCGTAAAAATATCTGTAGACAGGGATATGACTGTGATCAGAAGCCATGAAATCGCGAAAAAAATTGAAAAGGAATTGCTCGGGGCACATATGGATATCGATGATGTGATCGTACATATTAATCCGGATTTGCCGCATGAAACGGGAGGGAAGGTTTAAAATGCAAAAAGAAATATTGCTGAATATCAAAGGAATGAATTGCGCGGCCTGTTCAGCTTCCGTAGAAGGGGCGCTGTCCAAGGTGGATGGCGTGATATATGCAAGCGTGAATCTGGCAGCCAACAGCGCAGTGGTGGTTGCCGAAGAAACTGTGTCGGAACAAGCCCTGATCAGCGCGGTGGAGAAAATCGGATTCGGCGCTATTGTTGCAAAGGATGGGCAGATGATCACACAGGACGAGCACCGTTTTAAAAAGTGGGAGCTTGTGCTTGCGCTTGTATGCGGAATGATCGTGATGTACATCGGAATGGGCGCGCACTGGGGATGGCCTTTGCCCGCGATCATATCCGTGCAGAGCAATCCGCTCAATTATGCGTTGATTCAGCTGATCATCACCATACCTGTGATTTATGCAGGGAGGAGCTTTTTTATCAATGGAATGAAAGCGCTCTTAAAACTTCATCCCACGATGGATACGCTTGTGATGCTTGGAACGGGCAGTGCGCTGATCTATAGCCTTGTGATGACGATTCTGATTCCGACAGATATGCATGCGGTGCATAGTCTTTATTACGAAAGCGCCGCGGTTGTGGTTGCTCTCGTGCTGCTTGGAAAATATCTGGAAGAAAACAGTAAAAACCGTGCCAAAAGCGCGATCTCTAATCTTGCGAGTCTTGTTCCGCAGGATGCAGTCGTTTTAAAAGACGGAAAAGAGCAGAAAGTAAAGGCCGGAGATGTAAAAGAAGGGGATATTGTCCTTGTGGGCGCGGGGCAAAGAATTCCGGTGGATGGCGTTGTGAAAAGCGGTCAGGCAAGTGTGGATGAATCAACACTGACAGGGGAAAGCTTGCCGGTGTTCAAGCCGGAGGGCGCTAAGGTCTCGGGAGGAACGCTTGTGACAGATGGCGTTTTGCACATCGAAGCAACCAGTGTAGGCAAGAATACAGCGATTTCACAGGTTGTTAAACTAGTTGTGCAGGCGCAACAAAAAAAAGCGAAAATATCGCGTCTTGCAGACCGGATTTCTGCGGTGTTTGTTCCCGCGGTTACCTCGATTGCAATTATTGCCGCTGTGGTATGGGCGCTGAACGGAAAAGATGCTAATTTTGTGATCAATATCTTTGTGTCGGTTTTGGTGGTTGCCTGCCCGTGCGCGCTTGGCCTTGCCACGCCGATCGCGGTTATGGTAGGAACCGGAAGAGGGGCGCAGCTTGGAATTCTGTTTCGTGGAGGCGACGTTGTGGAAACGGCGGGACAGGTTTCTGTGGTTTTAATGGATAAGACGGGAACCATTACAAAAGGAAAGCTTCATGTAACGGGGGTTATAGGCCAGCAGGAGGAAACCGAGGATGAAATCATAAGGCTTGCCGCTACAGCCGAATATGGAGCGACGCATCCTATTGCAAAAGCAATATTGGATTATGCCAAATTTATGGATGTTGAGCCCCAAAAACCGGACAACATAAAAAATGTTGCGGGCAGAGGCGTGATCGCGACGACTGCAAAAGGCGAAATTACCATTGGAACAAAGGAATTTATGGAGCTTGAGGGCATTCGTACGGAAGAAAGCCACACGCCGGGCGCTACAAGAGTTTATGTGGCGTTTTGCAAGGAGCTGGTCGGTGTGATTGCTTTGGCTGATGAAATGAAAAAGGATGCGGAGCAGACAATTAGGACATTGAAAGAAGCAGGCATCAGCGCCATTATGATCACAGGCGACAATGCGCAGGCGGCAAAGCTCATTGCGCAGCAGGCAGGCATTTCAAACTATGTTGCGGGTGTGCTGCCCGAGGATAAGGCAAATGAAGTATTGCGGGTTAAGAAACAGGGGAATACGGTTGCTTTTGTGGGAGACGGGATCAACGACGCGCCCGCGCTTGCAACGGCAGATGTAGGAATTTCGGTATTTGGCGGGACGGACGTTGCGGCGGATTCCTCTGGAATTATCCTTATGAGGGATGATACGCAAAGCATTGCGCAAAGCATACTGCTTTCGCGGAGGATCATGCGGACGATCAAGCAAAATTTATTTTGGGCTTTTATTTATAATATTATTGGAATACCGATTGCGGCCGGCGTATGGTATGCCTTTGGCGGGCCGACCCTAACGCCAATGTTTGCAGGGCTTGCAATGGCGTTCTCATCGGTATGCGTGGTACTCAATTCGCTGCGATTATCAGGATATAACAGGAGAAAAAAATCCACCTATTAAATAGGTGGATTTTTTCGGAAGTATCATTTATATTTAACGCCGCATAACGGCGGTTTTGCCGAAAGGCCTTTCGGCCCCTCTGAGAAAGAAGATTTATGAAAAGTTTGTGGTACTCTTGTTTGCATGCTTTTATGATAACGCAGAAATATGAAATGCATATGAATGAATTATGAATAGTTAATGAATAAGAAAAAAGATATAAAAGCGAGCAAAAAACAAATCGAAAATTTGCTGTTAGTAAATAGAAATCCAAAAAAAGAGAAAATAGTATAATAACTTACACCTGAATAAAAGTATAGTATAAATATATGTAAATTTTACTAATCACATATCATCATTTGTATCTTGGGGAGGATTTTTAAATGAGCGTTTATGAAGAACTGAGCACTTTAGTACAGCAGGGACGTGCAAACAACGTAAAAGACATTATTGCGGCAGAACTTGAAAAGGGCACGAATCCGAAAGATTTGTTGCAGGATGGACTGCTCGTGGGGATGTCTATCATTGGCGAAAAATTCAAAAACAATCAGGTTTATGTTCCGGAAGTTTTAATTGCCGCACGTGCAATGCAGGCGGGCATCGACGGTCTTGCTACCGCGCTTGCAGCAGAGGACGTGGAAGCAAAGGGCAAAGTTGTATTGGGAACAGTAAAGGGCGACCTGCATGATATTGGCAAGAACCTTGTTAAAATCATGCTTGAAAGCAAAGGACTGGAAGTAATTGATCTGGGTGTTGACGTTTCCGCTGAAAAATTTGTACAGGCGGCGATTGATGCGAATGCGCAGGTCATTGCGTGCAGCGCGCTGCTTACAACAACGATGGCAGTTATGAAGGAAGTTGTTGACGAAGTGAACGCGAAAGGGCTGACCGGAAAAGTGAAAGTTATGGTGGGCGGAGCTCCTGTGACGGAAGACTTTAAAAACAAGATTGGCGCAGATTATTACACGGCCGATGCTTCCAGCGCAAGCGACGTCGCATTGGAAATTTGCCAATAAATAAGTAGCAAGCGTGAAAAGGCTGTCGCTTTCGGCAGCCTTTTTTGTTAGAATAAACAGAGGAGAAGATAGACTGGAGGAATAATCGTGGAAGAGCAAGTTTGCAGGGGAGAGTGCCTATTTGGAAAATGTCCGCATAAGCACTGTATCAAATTTTTGCAGCAACAAAATACGCAGGCGGCGGACATTCGCGCGGAAATGAATATATTGACGCAGGGTGTGATGCCGGAACTGAAGCCAAACGGCGCAGGGTACGCAATTGCGGTCGATATTGGGACAACGACGGTCGTCGTTTATTTATATGATCTCAAATCAGCAAAATGTATGAATATTAAAAGCCGCATCAATGCGCAAACATCGCTTGGACTCGATGTTATTTCGCGTATTCAGTTTTGCCGGGATCAGGAAGACGGTCTGCAAAAAATGAATTTTGCAATTGTAAATGAGCTCAATTCGTTGATGGGTGAGGCGATGGAAGAACAAGGGATTGGTGCGCGGGAAATTAAAAAGTGCGTGATTACCGGAAACACGACCATGCTGCATCTGCTTGCGAATCTTTCGCCGGTCTCTATGGGTGTGCTGCCGTTTGAGCCTCTTTCGACCTTTGGCAAGATGTTTACAGGCGAAGAGCTTGGACTTGTTCTTGAGAAGACGGAATGCTATTTAACGCCTTGCATGTCTGCGTTTGTGGGAGGGGACATTACATCGGCATTGCTTGCAACAGGATTTGCAGAGCGTGAAGAGATATGCCTTTTGATGGACATCGGAACCAATGGGGAAGTTGCCATTGGAAATAAGGACTTCCTTTTAAGCACGTCGACCGCTGCGGGGCCGGCATTTGAGGGGGCGCATATCAGTTGCGGAATGGCAGGGGTAAAAGGAGCGATTAACACAGTCAACGTGTTTGCGGGAAAGCTTTCAGCAGGGGTGATTGGAGGAGGAGAGCCCCAGGGGTTATGCGGTTCCGGCCTGCTTGATACGGTTGCGCTGATGAAAGCGACTGGGTTAATCGATGAAACAGGACGTATTGCGGATGAGACTGGAAACAGATTGATACAGGAACGCGATGGGGAATTTGTGATTATGATCACGGATCAGGTTTTTCTTTCCCAAAAGGATATCAGAGAACTGCAAACAGCAAAGGCGGCAATTGCGGCGGGCGTTCTTTCACTCGTAAAAGAGGCGGACATGCAGATAGAGGATATTTCGTGCGTTTATCTTGCGGGTGGCTTCGGAAACTATATGAGCAGGGAAAGCGCTCAGCAAATCGGTCTTCTTTCCGAGAATTTTAGAAAAATTGTGACTGTAGGAAATGCAGCGGGAGCAGGAGCGGTTATGACGCTTTTTGACGAGCGGCATATGGAGCGGATGGAGCAATTGTGCCGATCCGGCAGACATGTGGAATTGGGGAGCAATCCATACTTCATGGAAAAGTATGTCGATTGCATGTATTTTTAAGATGGTTATTCGCGCTTTGGACGGTGAGTATGCCGTATGCAAATTAAAGAAAATTGTTGCTCTGCCGCAAAAAGGTTTCCGGTCTATTACGGTAACGGACAATGAAATATCTCTGGTATGCGCTGAAGAACACATACCGCAAGAAGATGTACTGGAAACAGAAAAAGGATTTTCGCTGCTGAAGATTGAAGGACAGCTCGATTTTTCTTTGATTGGCATTCTAGCTGAGATTAGCGGCATTCTGGCAAAAGAAAAAATCAGCATCTTTTGCATTTCAACATACGATACTGATTATATACTGGTTCGTAAGACAAGGCTTTCGGATTCTCTGCGCGCGCTGGGGGAGCACGGATTTGGGATTATTTAGTCAGCAACACTGCATAACCAATTGCAGGCGTCTTCTTGCGTAGGAAGAAAGGCAATATGCCTGCCATGATTGCTTTCATAAATAAAATCATGCAGGCTTTTGCTGGCATAAGATGAAAAATCTCCTACAATGACGACTTTTATATGGTAAGTGACAAATTTTTGCAGTATTTCACCAGCGAGTCCGGTCTTCAAAGAGAAAAATTTCTCTGTGATTGCCTCTTGTGGCAGCACAACATTTTTGCAATCTGTTTCGTATTGAACCGTCGCAATGAGATCCAGAGCCGATTGCACATCAGTGATCAATAAATTCGTATCCTGAATGATTGCGATCTTTTTCTTTTGACAATGATTTACAATAATTTTCATATGATAAATTCCTCCGAATGAAAATTATATCATATTTATGCCGCTAACGTCACTCCTGTTTGGGTTGGGAACGGCAAGGGTTACGGGCTGCTCCGGATTTAAAAAATGACGCTCAAATTCGGACTGCGGCTGGGGTCTTCCAAAAAGGAAACCCTGAATCAGGTCAAGCTCCATTGCCTCTACCAAAGCATACTCATCCCATGTTTCTACGCCCTCAAGGCAAACAGGGATATTAACCGAATGGCAAAGCGAGACGATGAAACGGATAAAGGTAGCGTCAAAATCGCTATGCGTGATATCCCGCACAAAAGCATGATCGATTTTGACCAGATCGGCCGGAGCATTTTTGAGAATTTCAAGCGAAGAATAGCCTGTGCCAAAATCATCCATTTCAATTCTAAATCCCATATTACGCATTGCCCGAAACGCGTCGGCGAGCGAGCGGCTGCCGCCCGCGATACAGCTTTCCGTGATTTCGAGATGCAGGCATTCGGGATCGATCAGACCGCTGGTCACATTGTCGGTCAGATAGGGCAAGAAGCCCTGATCCTGAAGTTGTGCAAATGATATATTGACGCTGATTGTGAAGCCAGGACAGATTTTTTTCCATTTTTTGCAGGTAGAGGAAGCCTGCTGCAAAACCCAGCGGCCTACTTTGTTGATCAGCCCTGATTGTTCCAGAAGCGGTATAAACTCAACAGGGGATATCATGCCGATTTCAGGGCATTTCCATCGAAGCAAAGCCTCAGCGCTTTTGATCTGGAATGTTTTGGGATGGATTTGCGGCTGATAATACAGCTCAAAATTTTCGAAACCATTTTCAACACTTTCATAAAGCCGCGCCAAAAGCATAAGAACATGATTATTATTACCCATCCTGTTTTCATCGTAAAAGGACAGCCTGTTTTTTCCCTCGCGTTTAGAATAATCGAGCGCGTGAGAAGCTTGCTTAAACAAGATATCAAAAGATGGCACATTATCCTCAAAAAATGCGCATCCGCCTGAAATCGTACTAAAATAACGGTGATCTCCAAACTGACGGTGCTGCCTGAAAACAAGAAACAGAGAAGCATAGTATTCCTTAATGACATCAATATCAGTGCCCGCAAAAAACACGCCAAAAGTATCGCCGTCGAGACGGAACAATTCAATTTTTTCAGGGAGAGTGACAATCAGCCTTTGCGCGGACTCTTTCAATACATGGTCGCCAAATTCCCATCCATAAATGTTATTGATGTATTTGAAATTATCAAGCCCCAGTATCAAAAGCGCGCCTTTTTGCGGAGATTCCGCGAGTTGTGCCCGTACGCGGATTTCAAATTCATATTTATCCTGCAAGCCTGTCAAGTGATCGATTTTACTTTTTTGTGAGCCCAGATTGGTCAACACGCCTGCAAACATCGTAGGAGTACCATCTTTCCGGCGTTCGATATGACCACGGGCACGTACCCATACCCATAAGCCGTCTTTGTTTCGAACGCGGTATTCCATATTATGCGTGTCGAGCTGTCCGCTGAACATTAGATCCAATTCTCTCACAAAATCCTTGCGTTCATCTTCATGAACGCGTTCTGCCCAGATTTCTACCGCATTTTCCAAAGTCTGGCCGGGGAGATCAAACTCTTCCACCATTTTTTGGGGAAAATAAAACAGGCGTGTGGACATATCGCACATGAAAATATAGTCGTCTGTGCTCATTGCCAGCGCATCATAAAGGGACGTATCCTGTATGATTGCGTCAAGACCCTGAACAAAATGCTCATCCCTGTTGTGCCGGTGGTCTGAAAAATCGAAGCCGTTGAATACGCCGAAAAATTTGCCGCTGGGCATAGAAATCAGCGACGAATTAATTCGTGCCCAGACATTATAACGATCTAAATACATTTCGCAATGATCTTCTTTTGTGCCGTCACGCAGCATCCGGTCAATCGGGCAGTCAATACAAGGCTCGCTGCGCCCGCGAATCGTATCATAGCAGTGAGTGCCGGGCATGGCCTCAGGAATCCCTTGCTTCGTATTCTGATTGACATATTTCAGTAAATGGGTGGAGGGATCGATGATGTAGGTATAAGAGTGTAAACCATCCACAATACTTTGAAGCAGGTGTGTGGATTCCCAGAGTTCATCATTTGTCGCTCTGCTGACCTGAAACACATCCAAAATTTGCATAATATTCTGCAGAGATTTGCGGGTGGAGTACAAAAAATGTTCGTCCGTTTGCATAGAGAGATCAAATCCCACAAATCCCTGCAAGCTTTTTTCATTCCGAAACGCATATAAAATACGCGTACGGAAATCTACCTGATCAACTTCGTCCTTTTTGAGCTCGCCTGGAAGCAGGGTACAAATGCTACTGGATTCGAACATTTTTTCGATTGCTGAAAAATGCTTCTTTGATATGACACAGCCAATATCAGGTATTGCATCATAGCCGGGTTTGGCCCATTGAAATGCACATTTAGCGCGCCCGTCCGCCATTGATTTATATAGATAAACCCTATTGCAATGGTAATGTTCCGCAACCAGCTTTAGCACGCTGTTTATTGCTTCATTCAAATTTTTTGATTCATAAAGAATTTGAAAAACATGCTCGATTGTATGATCTGTAACTGCTTTTTCCTGGTCAAAATAAAGCTCGGAGTCATTTTCAAGGGCAGGGTACTCCGTTTCCGGCTGATAGAAGCACAGATCGCCGCTGAGTTTACTTGCGTTCAAGGCAAGGGTGGCGCAGCGATAAAGCGAGTCAAAAGAGCTTGCTTGTTCAGGAAATAGGGAAACGCCCATGGATGAAGAAAAATTCTTTTGAATCGTTTCGTTTTGAATGATCTTAAAAATTTCCTCAGCCCTTTGCTTGGCCTGCGCATGATTTGATAAATTTTGAAGATATAGGATAAAGCCAAATCCTTTATTCCGTCCGATGATATCATGCTCTGCGCATTGTTTGTGAAGCTTTATGCTGAGATCAGAGAAAAAAAGATTAGAAGAACGCGAACCATTTTTTTTATCTAATTCGTCCAGAGAGATGAGCAGAAGGGCGCTCATGCTTTGAACGAAGTTCTGGCTTTCAATTGCTTCCTGTATATGGATTTCCGTTGCGATCTTGTTGGGAAGATTGGTGAGCGGGTCACGCTCTGTCCGGTCACGAAGCTTCATTTCTCTCAATTTCAGATCGTTGATATCGTTCACATAGAAATAGAGCATGATATCGTGGGTAAGCGGGTTTTCTATTAAATAGGCGTTGCCTTTCACCCAAATGACGGAACCGTCTGTAGATAAACGACGATATTCCATCTCCGCTTTTTTTTGTCCGAGAGCATATCTTTCCAGCAGGGAATCAGTTTCCAGAACACCTTTTACGCAGGCGCGTTCCTCAGGATGGACAACATTGGAAATCCAAAAATCAAGCGCGGCGTTGTAGTCGCTAATATTTGGCACACCAAAAGATTTACATAACGATTCCATTCCAAAAAGCATTTCATGTTTTGTAAGATTTGCCTCATAGTAAACCAATGATTCACGCGCGAGAATATTTCTGCGAGGAGAATCGCTGACACATTGCAATTCTGCTTCCCGTTGCAGAGTGATATCGCGCAAAACCCCAGACGCGTGTATCGGAAGTCCCTGATCATCATAGAAAGTTGTCAGAATCATTTGTATCCAAAGAAGCTCGCCTTGCGCAGTGCGTGCGCGCACAACGCATTCCGCATGCGGTTCGCCAGAGCGTATGCGGCGAAAAAGATCGCGAAAATCATGAATGGATTCCGGTTGGATGACTCCATAGCGGATCAAATAATCCTGAGCATGCTCAATTTTGGCTGGCAAACCAAACAAATAGGAGATTTGTGAAGTAAGATGGATAATAGAATCCTCAGATATATTATAGTCCAGTAAAATTTCGTTGCTGTTTTTAGCGGCCAGTTGAAATTCTGCACTGATACGCATGAGTTCATCTGATTGTTGCCGCATTTTTTTTTGAAGGGATTGGTACTCAGCGCTTCTATATTGATTTTGTGCATTATCCTTCATACTATGTCCCGCCTTATAATGAAATAACTTATGCCAAATGATGCCCGGTTAGAAAAGTGTACTTATTCGTTCTATCGTAATCATAAATGATATCGCCCGAAAAGGGCTTTTTTTATGCTTTTTTTTAAGAGAACGAATTAGTACACTTTATTTTTATATTTTACCAATTTAAATGAAGTTTCGCAACCACTACAGATATAGATGAATAGAGTACTTGACCGCAATATATTGTTGACAGGGAAGGGATTAGAAGAGTGGCAAAGTATGTGCGGGAATCTGTAATAGAATAAGAGCGATAATATAGGATGTATTTGCTTTTTATATTTTTCAACATTGAGTTCCTGTGAAAGGGAAGAAGGGATATTTTGATCTCAAAAATCCGCTATGCGTGCTTTACATCCGTTCATTGCACCTGATGCGGGTGATGGAGATTTGCGCAAATAAAAAAGTCTGCGATAGCAGACTTTTTTGGTGGAGATAAGCGGATTTGAACCGCTGGCCTCTTACATGCGAAGCAAGCGCTCTACCAGCTGAGCTATACCCC